>JAEWZS010000091.1 GCA_023458355.1 Bacillota bacterium | reverse complement strand
GGGGGCAAACATCGCTCTTATTTATGCCGGTAACGATTTAGCGGCGAACAATACGATTGAGGAACTTCGCAAATTTGCCGTAAGGGCGGAAGCCTATCGCTGCGACGTTTCGGATTTTTACGCCGCGAAGGAAGCGGTGGATAAAATTATAGGTACCTTCGGCAGTGTAGACATTTTAATCAACAATGCCGGGATTACGCGCGACGCGCTTATGATTTCCATGAAAGAGGCCGATTTTGACGCGGTCGTTAATACGAGCTTGAAGGGTGCTTATAACATGCTCAAGCATTTAGCTCCGCAATTTATTAAAAAGCGCAGCGGCTGCATCATTAACATATCCTCCGTGGCCGGGCTTATGGGGAATGCGGGGCAGGTAAACTATAGCGCGGCAAAGGCCGGTATGATCGGGCTTACGAAGGCAGCTGCAAAGGAGCTTGCACCGCGCGGCATCACCTGCAACGCAATTGCACCGGGGCTTATTGAAACCGACATGACCGAAGCGATGAACGCGTCGGCTCGCGAAGCTTTACGAAACGCCGTGCCCTTGAAGCGTGCAGGAACGGCGGGGGATGTGGCTGAACTTGCTGCATTTCTCTGCGGTCCGCAGGCGGGCTACATAACAGGCGAGGTCATCCGTGTAGACGGCGGCCTTGCGATGTAGAGGATACTATAAAATAGAATTAATTTTTGCAGGGAAGCCCCTGCAATACATGAGGGAAGAGTTTATGAAACGAGTTGTTATCACGGGAATGGGCGTTATTTCCCCCTTGGGCAACACGCTTGAAACTTTTTGGGACGGTCTTATAAACGGACGATGCGGTATCGATTATATTACAAAGTTTGATGCGTCCGAAAGCAAGGTGAAAATTGCGGCCGAGGTAAAGGGCTTTGAGCCTTCTTTGTATCTCGAGCGTAATGAAATCAGAAAACAAGATCTATTTTCGCAGTATGCGATGGCAGCGGCGGTACAGGCCATGGAGAGCAGTGCTCTTGAAATGAGCGACCCGCGAAGGCTTGGCGTGTACATGGGTTCCGGTATAGGCGGTATGTCAACCTTTATGACGGAGCACCAGAAGCTAATAGAAAAAGGCATGCGCGGCGTATCACCCTTTTTTATTCCGATGATGATCTCCAACATAGCCTCGGGGCACATCGCTATACGCTTTCAGGCTTTAGGCCCTTGTTTGCCCGTAGTTACCGCTTGCGCAACCTCATCGCATGCAATCGGCGAGGCGTTTCGCGCTATCAAACACGGCTATGCCGACGCAATTATTGCGGGGGGCTCGGAAGCTGTAATCAACCCGCTTGCGGTGGCAGGTTTTGCCAACTGCATGGCATTATCCACAAAAAATGACCCTTTGCAAAGCTCCATTCCGTTTGACAAGCGGCGCGACGGCTTTGTAATCGGCGAAGGCGGCGCAGCGCTTGTGCTTGAAGAGTACGAGCACGCAAAAGCGAGAGGCGCGCATATCTTTGCCGAAATCAAGGGTTATGGGAATACATGTGATGCCTACCACGTAACGGCACCGCACCCCGAATCCGCGAGTGCAGCGGAAGCGATGCGGCTCGCTATGGGGGAGGCCGGGCTGACAGAATCTTGTGCAGAAGAGCTTTACATCAATGCGCACGGCACAAGCACACCGCTTAACGACAAGGCGGAAACCATTGCCATTAAGGCAGTGCTCGGAAGCAGTGCTTATAAAGCGCTTGTCAGCTCAACAAAATCCATGACCGGGCACATGCTCGGAGCAGCGGGAGCGGTTGAGGCCATCGCGGCAGTTAAATCGCTTGAAGAGGGTATTGCTCCGCCGACCATAGGGTATTCGGAGCCCGATCCCGACTGTGATCTTAACTATGTGCCCAACTTAGCAAAGAAGGCGGATCTTCGCGCAGCAATTTCACTGTCGCTCGGGTTTGGAGGGCATAATGCCTGCCTAGCCTTTGTAAAGGCCGATGAGGAATTAGCATGAATGTAAAAGAAATTCGCGCACTTGCGCAGATTATGGAAAGCTCGGGGTTGAGCGTGCTAGAACTATCCGAGCCCGATAAAAAAATTCGCATGGAAAGGAATGTATCGGTTAACCCCGCGCTTGCTGTCGCTTCACAACCGGTGGTGCTGCCGGTACCCGGTGCAATCTATACAAATGAAGTGCAGCTTAGCGAAGGCGCTGTCGATTTTAACCGCATTACCGAGGTAAAATCCCCCATGGTGGGCGTATTCTACACATCGCCTGCACCTGACGCGAAGCCCTTTGTTGAGGTAGGTTCTAAAGTGAAAAAGGGTGACGTGCTCTGCATCATTGAGGCCATGAAGCTTATGAACGAGATCGTTGCGGAGACTGACGGCGAGATCGTAGACATTTGCGCCGAAAACGGGCAGGGTGTGGAATACGCGCAGATACTGTTTAAGGTGTTTTAAATGAATAGAGAAGAATTTAAAAATATACTTCCACACAGGGAGCCGATGCTTTTAGTAGACGAAGCGGAACTCATCGAACACGGTAAAGCACGCGGCTCATACACGGTGCGCGGCGATGAGTGGTTTTTAGAAGGGCATTTCCCCGGCAATAAGGTTGTACCGGGGGTTATACTTTGCGAGATTATGGCGCAAACCTCCTGCGTGCTCGTGGCGGACACTATAAGCGGAACAACGCCGTATTTTACAGGTCTTGACCATGTGCGCTTTCGGCAAAAGGTTCTGCCGGGGGATACGCTTATGGTGGAGAGCTCGCTTGTAAAGGAAAAACCTCCTTTCTATTTTGCGGAGGCAAAAGGGCTTGTTAACGGCAAATTGTGCGCGAGCGCAGAGTTTTCTTTCATGCTTGCAGAACAAGAATAGCCAATGTAGATACCGCAGGTTATGCGCTCGTGACCGACTCTTTTCTTGCTTTTAGTAAAGAGGCGGCTACGCTTTGGCGCACAGCGAAGGATGTGAAACATATTGTTTTCTAAGATATTGATTGCCAATCGCGGCGAGATTGCCGTAAGGATTATCCGTGCATGCAAGGAAATGGGTATTTCCACGGTTGCCGTGTTTTCTGAGGCCGACCGCGAGGCGCTGCACGTAAGCCTGGCCGATGAAAGCATCTGCATAGGTCCGCCTATGGCTAAAGACAGCTACCTTAACATGTCGGCTGTTTTATCTGCAGCGGTCGTTTCAGGCGCCGAAGCCATCCACCCCGGGTATGGGCTGCTTTCAGAAAACGCACGGTTCGCGGAGCTTTGCTCAGAATGCGGGGTTGCGTTTATTGGCCCTGGCGCAGATGTGCTTTCGCGCATGGGCGATAAGGACGAAGCTAGGCGCGCCATGAAGCTGGCGGGTGTACCTGTTATACCGGGATCTGACGTAGTGGTAACACTTGATAAAGCGCTCGAAGCGGCAAAAAGCATAGGCTATCCGCTTCTTATAAAGGCGCGCGCGGGCGGTGGCGGGCGAGGCATACGCTTAGTAGAGAAGGAACAGGCGTTTGAACATGCGTTTTTAAGCGCATCATCTGAGGCCGCAAGCGCATTTGGGGATGGAGCCGTTTACCTTGAAAAATACCTAAACCCCGTTAAGCATGTAGAGATGCAGATTTTGTGCGACAAGCACGGAAACGTATTGTGCCTTGGCGAAAGGGAATGCTCCATACAGCGCAAAAACCAAAAGCTCATCGAGGAAAGTCCCTCTCCTGCCGTAGATCAAGCGCTTCGCGCGCGTATAACGGAAGTATGCGTCCTCGCAGCCAAGGCGGTGCAGTATGAAAATGCGGGTACCATTGAGTTTTTGCTCGATCAAAGCGGCAATTTTTACTTTATGGAAATGAACACCCGCTTGCAGGTGGAACACCCCGTTACCGAAATGGTGACGGGCATCGACCTTGTGAAGTGGCAGATACGTATTGCGGCGGGCTTAGAGCTGCCATTTAAGCAAAAGGACGTTACGCTAAACGGCTGTGCAGTCGAATGCCGTATCAATGCAGAAAACCCCGCGCAGAACTTTCGACCAAACTGCGGGCGCATTTCGCTTTTACATGTACCGGGAGGCCCCTGGGTACGTCTTGATACCGCACTGTACCAGGATTACTT
>JAEWZS010000090.1 GCA_023458355.1 Bacillota bacterium | reverse complement strand
TTCATTGCATCGCAGGTGTCAAAGCCCATCGCGCCGTGGGTGTGGATATCCACAAGCCCGGGGATGAGGTATTTACCTGCAGCGTCCAGCCCGTCGCCGCTTAAATTGCCTATTTCCTCAATGCGGTCTTGAAACCGTACGTCCAGGCGCTCAAAACGGCCGTTCAAAAATACCATTGCATTTTTAATAAGCATACTGTACCACCTTACATGAACCTATCTTTTTATCTCCGGAAGGCTCGCTGCAGCGACGGACTGCCCTACGCGGCGCGTATTTTCATCCGGGAGCGATACTTGAAGTTTATCAGCGATTTCTTTATAGTCATTTTCAAGCGTTGCCTGCGCTTCGCTTAAAATAAGCTCACCGCCTTTGCCGCTCATAACACGGCCTAACAGCAGCGCGTGAACGTTGCTGTACAGCTCGTAATAATGCGCGAGGGTGTGCCCGAGATACGTTCCGATGGTACGAAAAACGCGTTTCGCGCGCTTGTCGCCTACCTCCATGAGCGCTTGTACGGCTTTTAGTTGCTCGGCGGGGGATAAACCTAATGGCAGCGATATGCCCGCAAGGGGTGCAAGGCGGTTCACTGCGTCCTGCGAGAAATATTTCACACCGCATCCGAAGTCTTTGGACCATTCGTCATCCGGTGCGTTTTGCTGCATGTCCACAGGCGCAAATGCGAGCTCGTTGAGCCAGCCCGTTACATTGCCTTTTTCATCGATAAAGCCGGCTGCCTCGCTTGTGCCCATGGCAATGCCGAGCACGGCGTTTGCTTGTAATCCCATACTGCCCGCAAGCGCGGTCACATCGCCGTCGTTGCATACGGTAAGTGGTACATCGCCTAACTCCTTCGCCGCGCGGATGTAGATATCCTTTACGAACTTGTCAAACAGCTCGTCGGGCACTTTCAAAAATAAAGACGCTACCATGGCACGGTTATCCACATACACGCCCGCCGAGGATACGCCGATAGAATCTACGCGCGGCATATGGCTGGCGGCGGTATGGAAGGCAGATACGATACCGTCATAATGGTACTTCGGGTCGCTCTGTGTTTTCGGGTTCCAAACTACTTCTTCACTGAACACCGTTTCTCCGTTGATAACGGCAGATACCTTGCGGTCGCTTCCGCCTGCGTCAAAGCCGATCCGGCAGCCGTCCAAATGCCCGCCTAAGCGCTCGGAGCGCTCGCTCGGGATGGGACGGTTCTCATAATCGCCGCCGTATTGCACTTCAAACGGGCTTTCATAAATGCGCTCCATAAATCTTTTATCAAACGCACGAGCACCGAGGTCCGAATAAGTTGCTTTGATGGTTTCAAAAACGGCTTTGTCCCCGTAGATAATAACGCGGAATCCGCCTTTCATCCAAAGCAAAGTTTTTACGAAGCGCTCAATAAAAAACGCGTCGGCAGCACGCATTATAGCCGAGCCGTAAATGCGTGTTTCATGCACTGCAACTTGATTGTGCGGACGCTCAAGCACGATAGCAACGTTTTTTTTTGCACCACTTAGATAGGCGCGCTTAAATTGCGCGTTGGGCAAAAAACTCTCGTCCAATTCGGGCGCACGAAACGGCGGGATGTTTAAACCGTAAAGCTCCATAAAACGACCTCATTCTGCGTCTCTTTTATTATAGAAGAACCCATAAACCAGTGTAAAGAAGGCGCGCGCTTAAAAAAAGTGCGCACCTTGCGAATAATTGCATGTGATTGTTCCTTTAAGTGCTGTACACTTCATACCGTTTTTCCGAGCGCTTCGGTAACGGATAGCATCTTGGAAAAATTGTGTTCCATGCTTTCCACCAAGCGGAATTGGTTTCGGGCCCGATCAAGATTGTGGCCTTCGCGATGGACTTTAAAATATACGTCGCCATTTATGTAATCCGCCAAAAAGCGAACGCCGCATTCGAGCGTCATGAGCTTTGCGCCCATGGGGAGCATGCTGATCTCCGTCTTTGTCAAGGTACCTCCGGTACTTGTAATAAAGCCTTTTGTGTAAGCGCCGTACATGGTAAGGCTAAGTTCGCATTTGGTAAGATCGCGCTCATCCTCGTCGGAGGTGTTCGCGCCAAAGCGTATGGCATCGCCGAAATCGTGCGCGCTGAGTCCCGGCATTACGGTATCAAGATCGATTACACATATGCCTTTGCCGGTTTCTGCGTCAAATAAAACATTGTTGAGCTTGGTATCGTTGTGGGTGGCGCGAAGCGGCAGCTCACCACTTTTTTGCATGGTGTAAAGAGTGCCCGCTTCTTCCTTTCGTTGAAACGCAAAATCAATTTCCGCAGCTAGAGCACCTGCTCTCCTAATAGGGTCTAAACGAATGGCTGCTTCAAGCTGCTCATAGCGCTGCGGCGTATTGTGAAAGCCCGGTATGGTTTCGTAGAGCGTATGAAGAGGATACCCGTCGAGCAAAGCGCAGAAGCGTCCAAATGCACACGCAGCTTCGTAAAAGCGTTCGGGGGTATCAGCAGCTTGGCAGGTAACGGTGTTTTCTACAAACACATAAACGCGCCAGCAGTTGCCCTCCGCATCTATATGGTAGCTTTTTACGTCGTTTGTAGGTATGAGGGTGAGCACTTCACGCGGTGTGCTTTTCCCCTCATGTACCCTTTGCATTAAATGTGCTGTAACGCCTGCGATGTTTTCCATGAGCTCGTAGGGCTTTTTAAACACATTGGTGTTGATGCGCTGCAAAATGTAACGTTCAGTGCCTGCGTCGGTTACGACGAGGTAAGTATCGTTGATGTGCCCGTTTCCGTAAGGCGTGATGCTACATGCCTTTCCCTTTAGGGCGAATGCTTGAACGGCACTATGCGCGCCGTACGACTCTAAACTCATTCCTAAACTCCTTGCTTTCTTAGAGCATCACGCGTCCGGCGTATAGGTGCGAAAATCGATTGTATAGGGAGGTTGCTCTTCACGCTTAACCTTTTCTAAGGCTGCGGACAGGGAAAGCCCTAACCGCTCGGCGCTTTCCTTAGCGCGCATAAGATACCAAAGCTCCACAAGGCGTGTCTCACCCTCGCGCGTAGAAGCAAACTCCGTTTTAAACTGCTCTTTTAAAAACGTAAACCTGTTTGTCTCGCATGCTGCGGTTGCCGCACACAGCCTAAGCGCTTCCATGGCTTTAAGGCTCTCGGGAAGAGTTTCATAAAATAGAAATGCCTCCTCAAATTGCCCAACTAGGTTAAGCGCATCCAAATAATCTTTTGCAAAAGCAAACGATTGCGCCGTGCTGCCCTTTTGTGCAGCCGCACGATAATAGGGCAATGCTTCCTCCATGCGGGAGAGCTTTTGCAGCATCAGAGCATAGGTGCGGTTTATTATGGGTTCTTCTGAAAGCTGCACAGCTTTGTCAAGCGCATGTAAACCTTCGTCGTAAAAGCCGCCTTCCCATGCGGCGATGCCGTAATAAAGGAGTGCCGCGTCTGTTGGAGAGCTTTGTGATATCTCGCGGAATTTTTGCAGCCATTTTGTGCCGCAAATATAGGAAAGCGGGAGTTTGCCGTCAAGCGTAGGTATATTTCCCGTTTCAAGAAGCGATAGGAAAACTTCTTGCTCTTGTCCGAGTGTATGTTCGGGAAAGGTCAGCCAATCGGGTGAAAACCCCGGTTCATGCTTATCTTCTAGCGCTACAAAACCGCTTCCATCGTGCAAAATTTCCTCTGCACGTAGCGTACGCTGCGCCTGAAAACGCAAATCCCATGCGCTTAAGCTTTCCGCGTTCAGCCTGTGATCGATTTTATCATACATATATGCGCATGCGCCCGGGTACGAAATGCCGTGTGTTTTGTTTGTATCGCAATCCGTGCCTCCAAATGCCTGTGTAAAGGAGACACAGCCGTTTTCTTTCATCGTGCCTCCGTGCACCTGTGTGGGAAAAAGCCCGGATTGTATCTCAGCATAAGGCGGTGCGCCCTTTTGTGAAAGAAATTCCTGCCAGTGTTCGCCGCCGCGGCGACTGCTCCAGCAAAACATCTTGCGGTAGCGAAGTGCTAGGGTAGAGCGTTCGTAGAATGCTGTCCCGTCGTCATAGGCTGCGGCTTCCCATGTATACTTAATCGCGGGTGGGTTTTGGAAAAAGTACTCCGAAGAATACGGGAATGTACCAGGATAGCTCGCATCAAGGTATTTTAGGTGAGAAAGATGCGGCATGGTCTCGTGCGCAAGTGCATCGTAGCGGCCATCCTCGGGCAGTGAAGCGATAACCTCACTTGTACCGCTAAGCACGCGAAGCCGCCTCGTCTGCTCCACAGCAATGTTTGTCCACCAATAGAGCGAGGCAGGAGCAGCATTTCGGTTATAGATGTTCACATGCGCATATAGATGCGGCTCATCGTCCGGCAGATAAAAATCGATTTGCATAAACAAGCCCTTGATGCGCTCGTATTCGTACATACGAAGGAATTCTAAGCCGTTTTCCCCTTTGCCGCGCGCAAAGAATACATTTTCGCAAGTCAGCGCGGAATGCCCATATTGGCCCAGGTTCCACTCAATGCCGCCGGAAAACCATGCGTTTCTTACCGCAAGGTTGCAGGGCTGAAACACCGGGTTGACATAGAGAAGCTCTTTGTTGCGCGTCTTATCAAAAAGAGACCAGAGTCGCCCGCCGTATTCCGGCAAAAACGCCGCACGAAGGCAGCTGTTTTCAGCTACGATGGTTTTAATTTCGCGAATGCGTTTTTCTCTTCTATACCCATCCTGTACAAGGTAAGGCAATGTACGGTAGCTCGTCTCAAAACCGAGCCCTTCCTTTTCATTGGGCAAAAGAGCATCGGATTTTAGCGTTTTATTGCGCGTGGTATCACAAAGATAGGGGAGCGGATTATTTGGTCCAAGCTCCGCCGCCGGAAGTTTAATCTTGTCAAGATGTACTC
>JAEWZS010000089.1 GCA_023458355.1 Bacillota bacterium | reverse complement strand
GTCAATCACGCAGTCAGACCGTTTTCCCTCGAAGCGGCCTGCTTCTACTCCTAAGGTTTTTCCTAGCTCTTGCAGCTCGCAGTTTTGGTTGCGCTTACAGCTAAGGCAATCCTTGGAATGGTCGGAGAGTAGAAGCTCATAAAGTACCTTTCGTGCGCGGCGCACCCGCGCGGAATTTGTCATAATAACCATGCCGTCTTCAACCGTGGTCATGCAGGAGGGCACAAGTGCTTTTGCACCTTCCACCTCCACAACGCAGATGCGGCAGGAGCCGAATTGGTGAACGCCATTAAGATAGCAAAGACTCGGTATGGAAATGCCGTTTTGCTTTGCGGCTTCGATAATGGTGAGAGAATCGTCTACTATGTACGGTTTTGAGTTGATTGTAATATGTTTCATACCGTATCACCTACCTCCTGTCGCACTGCAGGCAGCGCATCGCTTCAGCCATTGCCCGGATTTTGTGGTACCCGAGATCCACCTCGTCAAATGAATTCTTCCTTCGCTCAATCGCCAGCTCTTCAACTGCAAAGCGATCATGCTCAATGAATTCGTCGTCGCTAAAGTTATTTGGAATTTCAATCGGAGCACCCTTGTTGAGCTTGCCTTTGCCGCCAAGATACTTATCGATGGATATCGCGGCCTGCTTGCCGTCTGCAATTGCCTGTATGACGGTATCGGGCCCGCGGGCGACGTCGCCGCCGGCGAACACGCCCACCATCGTCGTCATCATGGTTTTATTGTCAATGATAAACGTACCCCATGGCGTTACGCCGATTTCGCTTTTTGGGATGAAAGGAAGGTCGGAATACTGGCTTACCGCGGGGATGACGGTATCCACATCGATTAAAAAGTTGGAACCTTCGATGGGCACGGCCTTGCGCCGCCCGTTTTTATCGAAGTCGCCGAGCATCATGCGATGACATTCGATTTTTGTGACCTTACCGCGCTTACTGCCGATAAACCGTACTGGCGCCACAAGTTCAATAAGTTCAACACCTTCCTCGATGGCTGCATGTACCTCCTCAACGTAGGCGGGCATGGACTCCTTGGTTCTCCTATAAAGCACCATCACCTTTTCGGCACCCAGGCGCACAGCCGTGCGGGCTGAGTCGATGGCGGTATTGCCGCCTCCGATGACTGCCACAGTTTTTCCGATATCGATGTGTCTTCGCAAATTGACGTTCTTAAGGAAGTTGATGCCGTGGATTACGCCTGAAAGCTCCTCGCCCGGGATGTTGACCTTTTCAGGGAATTGCGTACCGGTGGCCACATAAATGGCATCGTACTGCGCTTTGAGTGCTTTAAATGTGATGTCCTTTCCGACCTCGGTGTCAAGATGGATGTTGACGCCGGAGCGCGCGATCAAATCGATCTCGTGCTGGAGCACTTTCTTAGGCAGCCGGTACTCCGGTATACCAAACGCCAACACACCGCCCGCCACAGGTTCAGACTCAAATACATCCACGTCGTAGCCGATTCGGACCAAATAGTACCCGCATGTCAGCCCTGAAGTACCAGCGCCTATGATGGCAACCCGCTTTCCGTTTCTCGGGAAAACAACATCGCGGGCATATGGCTTTTCGTTTTTGTAGGCATAGTCTGCAGCAAAGCGCTTGAGCTCGCAAATGGAGATGGCCTCGTCGAGCGTGCGCCTTCGGCACTTTGCCTCGCAAGGATGCGTGCAAATGCGTCCGCATACGGCGGGGAATGGGTTCTCCTGACGGATGAGCTGATACGCGTCGTCGAACCGCCCTGCTGCGATGAGCTTGATATACCCCGGTACATTGATGTTTGCGGGGCAGGTGTTTTCACATGGTGAAATGAACATAGAAGAACATACACTTGCGCGGCAGTACTTGTTCTTTATATGCTCCTCATACTCGTCGCGGAAGTAGCGGATGGTGGATAGCACGGGGTTTGGAGCCGTTTGCCCAAGGCCGCACATGGCAGTATCGCTTATGGTTTCGCCAAGCTCCTCGAGAAGTTCTATATCGCCTTCTTCGCCTTCACCTGCTGTAATTCGCTCAAGAATCTCCAGCATGCGCGTGGTGCCGATGCGGCAGGCCGCACATTTGCCGCAGGATTCATCGCGTATGAAATCCATAAAGAACCTTGCCGTATCTACCATACAGGTATCCTCGTTCATGGCAATCAATCCGCCGGAGCCCATGATGGCACCAAGCTTTTTTAAGGACTCATAATCCGTAGCCGTGTTGAGATTATCCCGCGTGACGCATCCGCCTGAGGGGCCGCCGATCTGCGCAGCCTTAAACTTCTTTTTGTCGCGCATGCCGCCGCCGATATTGAAGAGTATGTCGCCCAATGGCTTGCCTATGGGTACCTCGATGATGCCCGTGTTCACGACGTCGCCGGCAAGCGCAAACACCTTGGTGCCTTTGCTGTTTTGCGTACCGAAGCCCGCGTACCATGCGCCGCCTTTTAGAAGAATTTCAGGTATGCTCGCGTAGGTTTCTACGTTGTTGATAATCGTAGGTGCATGAAAAAGGCCTGATTCGAATGGGAAGGGGGGTTTTTGACGAGGCTCGCCTCTTTTTCCTTCGATGGAGGCCATGAGCGCCGTTTCCTCGCCGCACACAAACGCGCCTGCGCCGATGCGGATTTCCAAATCGAAATCAAACCCGCTGCCAAATATGTTCTTCCCCAAAACGCCACGCTGCCGCGCGTCCTCGATTGCCTTTTTCAAGCGTTCAATAGCAATGGGGTATTCCGCACGGACATAAACATATCCCATGTTTGCACCGATGGCATAGCCGCCTATCATCATACCTTCAATCACGGTATGCGGGTCGCCTTCGAGTATGCTCCTGTCCATAAATGCACCGGGATCGCCTTCGTCTGCGTTGCACACGATGAATTTGCGATTTCCCTCCGCATCGTGCCCGGCCTGCCATTTGACGCCCGTTGGGAAGCCCGCACCGCCGCGTCCACGCATGCCTGAGCTTTTAACATCGTCGATCACTTCCTGCGGCGTCTTTTCGTTGAGCGCAATTGCTGCCGCGGCATAACCGTCACGGCTGATATAAGCATCGAGGCTGTTATATTCGATGATGCCGCAGTTTCGAAGTGCGATTCTTACCTGTTCCTTGAAAAAGTCGATGTCGTCAATCTTTGGTACATGCCGCTTCAAGGAATAATCGTAAAATGTATGCTCGATTAAAATCTCGTTGTTTTGAATATGCGCTCTAACAACACGCCGCGCAATCTCCGGTGTAAGCTTTGTGTAAAAGATTCTTTCGGGCAGTATCAGCATAACGGGGCCTGCTGCACAGGTGCCTATGCATCCTGTTTCTCTTACTAATACCTGCTCCTTTAAGCCCAGGTTTATAAGCTCCTCTAAAACTGCATCCCTAACCTGTACGCAATTTGAGGAGACGCAGCCTGCGCCGCTGCATACGAGTACCTGATATTTGTGTGCCGCTGTATGTTCGTTGTAAGCGTCTTTGATTTTAGTTAAGTCCGCTAAATTGGTGATTCTATGTTCCTCCATATGCTCACCTCCCTCAATAACGCGACAGGATGCCGTCGAGCTTGTTGATATTGACCTGCCTATACACGACGTCGTCGATCATCATGGCAGGTGCGAGGCCGCATGCGCCGATGCAGCGGGCAATTTCGAAAGTAAACTTGCCGTCTTTGGTCGTGCCGCCGATATCGATATCCAATGTTTTTTGCAATGCCTCGACGATTTTCTTGCCGCCACGTACATAGCAGGCGGTACCGAGGCACACGCGTATGATGTGCTCGCCGCGCGGCTTGGTTGAAAAGAAGGAGTAAAAGCTGATAACGCCTGAGATTTCGCTAAGAGGTTTATTAAGGCTCTTTGCAATATGCTCCTGCAGCTCCAAAGATAAATGGCCGTAGATTTGCTGCGCAACGTGGAGAATCTGAATTAGGTTTCCTTCCGTGTTTGCATAAAGGTCGAAGATGGGATCGAGTTCGGAAAACGGGTGCTGGTCGTCGCAGTCGCGAGGCATGCATCTGCAGTTGTTGCTGCTCATCACAAAAACCCCCTTACTACAATTGTCCGGTCAGTTGCTGGAAATGCAGTTCGTAAAATCTATTCCTGCATTAAGGATAGCAGGTAAATGTTTGGATTTTATTATCGTTCACGGAGAATTTTATGAGTTTTCACCACTTTTTTTGCGTCTTACTTTCCGTTTTGGTTCCCGGCCCTAACATTTTCAACACAAGTTTGCATGGAAAGTTAACGAGTCGTCTTTCTCAACACAGATTCGCTTTATGTATTAAAGAAGAATCACCCTGCGAGTGATAGGCAGAGCACATAGAATCTGCTACATTAAGGATGTAAGTAAATAATGTGGGGAGGGGTAAAACATGAAGTATGTCATTCAGGGCGGGCAGCTTCCGGTCGTTATCTGCGAGCTTGCGGCAAACGAGGAGATGTTCACCGAATCCGGCTCTATGTGCTGGATGAGCGATAACATGGTTATGAGTACCAATATGGAAGGTGGGTTCCTCAAGGGCTTGGGGCGTGCGTTTTCGGGCGATTCCATGTTTATCGCGTCCTATCGTGCCGACGGCGGCCCAGGTATGATCGCATACTCGTCGAGCTTTCCCGGTAACATTTTGCCCATTGAGCTTGCCGCAGGACAAAGCGTGATATGCCAGAAGCGCGCGTTTTTGGCCGCGCAGCGCGGCGTAACGCTGACGACGCATTTTCAAAAAAAGCTTGGCGCAGGCTTGGTTGGCGGAGAAGGTTTTATTTTGCAGCGCATCACCGGCCCCGGGCTTGCGTTTATTGAGATCGACGGCTCTGTGGTCGAATACAACTTAGCGCCTAACCAGCGCATGAAGGTTGGTACCGGCCATGTAGCGATGATGGACGAATCTGTTGCGTTTGATATCACGACCGTAAAGGGTTTTAAAAACGTATTGTTCGGCGGCGAAGGCTTGTTTTTAACTACGCTCACAGGTCCCGGCCGCGTTTACTTGCAGTCTATGCCTATTGAGAACCTTGCAAAGAGCATTATCCCATATATACCGCACAGTAGTAATTAAGAAAATTCCTGATATAAGAAGCGGCTGCAG
>JAEWZS010000088.1 GCA_023458355.1 Bacillota bacterium | reverse complement strand
AAAGACTGGAATGCCGATTTCCGCCTCAACCGCGAGGAGGTTGTCAGCACCGGTACCGCTCCTTGTAAAACCAATTGTCCCGCGCATATAGCAGTACAAGGCTACATTAAGCTTGCGGCGCAGGGCAAGTATCGCGAAGCGCTCGAGCTTATTAAAATGGAAAATCCGTTTCCCGCCGTATGCGGCCATGTATGCAACCGTCGCTGTGAGGACGCCTGCACGCGAGGCGATGTGGATGATCCTGTTGCCATCGACGAAATTAAAAAGTTTATAGCAAAGCAGGATCTCAATAAAGAAACGCGTTTTATACCGCAAAAACGCAACGATTACAGCGATAAAAAAATAGCCATAGTAGGCGCAGGGCCTGCAGGGCTTTCTTGTGCATATTATCTTGCCATCGACGGGTACGATATCACGGTATTTGAAAAAGAAGAGCGTTTGGGTGGCATGCTCACGCTCGGCATCCCTTCGTTCGTGATGGAAAAAAGCGTTGTGGACGCAGAGATCGACATCCTAAAAGAGCTCGGCGTAAATTTCAAGACCGGCGTGGAAGTGGGCAAGGACATTACGCTTGATGAGCTTCGTGAGCAGGGCTTTAAGGCTTTCTACCTTGCCATCGGCGCACAGGGCGGACGAAGCCTCTGCATTGAAGGTGAAGACGCGCAGGGTGTTTTATCCGGCGTAGAGTTTTTAAGGAAAGTAAATCTACAAGAAGGTAAACATGTTTCGGGCAAAGTCATTGTAATCGGCGGCGGCAACGTGGCAGTGGACGTGGCGCGCTCCGCTATTCGAAGCGGCGGAGAAACCGTGTCGATGTACTGCCTCGAAAAGCGCGATCAGATGCCCGCGCTCGATGAGGAAAAGGCCATAGCTGAGGCGGAAGGTATACATATCGTAAACAGCTTCGGGCCAAAACGCATCTTGACGAACGATGGTAAGGTAACGGGTGTAGAGTTTAAGCGTTGCACGGAAGTGTTTGATAAAAATGGCCGTTTTGCGCCGCAGTATGACGAAAACGACACCATTACCGTGGAGGCAGATTGGGTACTCGTATCCGTAGGGCAGAGTATCGTTTGGGGAGAACTCCTAAACGGCGCAAAGGCGGAGCTTAATCGCAACAATACCATCTCAGTGGATGACTGGACGTATCAGACTACCCAAGACGATGTTTTTGCGGGCGGCGATGCGGTTACTGGCCCTAAATTCGCCATTGATGCCATCGCAGCCGGCAAGCAGACGGCTATATCCATCCACCGTTTCGTACACCCCGGGCAGGATTTGCGCTTCGGGCGTAGCCGCCGCGCGTTTATTGAACTGGATAAATCCGCTGCCATCTTAGAAGGCTATGACAACACGCCGCGCCAACGCGTGGGTGAGTTAGATGGTTCGGAAGCCAAAAAAACATTCCGTGACATACGCGGTACATTTACCGAAGAGCAGATGAAGAAAGAAAGCGACCGTTGCCTTAGCTGCGGCGCGACTGTAACGGACGAATATATGTGTATAGGCTGCGGCATGTGCGTCACAAAGTGCAAGTTTGACGCTATCCACCTAGAGCGCGTGTACAACGGCACCGGCGTGAAGGTTCTTGATATTTAATAGTCTATCATGCCCCCCGTGGTGAAGCGCAAAGGCAAAATCGCCCTTAAAAAGGTGAAGAACATATTCGTGAAGGCAAATTGAGAAATGCATGAGCTTGGCGTGATGATCGAAATTGTTAAGTCGGTCGAGAAAATTTATTATGAGCAGCGCTTAAATAAGATCGATGCGCTTGTGCTGCAGATAGGCGAACTATCGCCTGTGATACCTAAGTTTATCGAGGCATGCTATCCTGCTGCCGCAGACGGCACTGTGCTTGAAAACACGCGCCTTGTGATTGAGACACTGCCCGGCAACGGGCGATGCAGGCATTGCCATAAGGTATTTAATGTAGTAGAGCACAAAAGAAAATGCCCGCATTGCGGTTCGCCGCGCTTTGAGTTGTTGAGCGGCAGGGAGTTTGTTATTAAAGAAATCGTAGCCTGTTAAAACTCGATAGTATGATAAAGAACCGTATGCTATGGCATGCGGTTCTGCTTTTGCTTTGACAGCAGCTAGAAGGACAATATTTGATATACGAAAGCTGCGTGTGATATTATATTACCAAATTTCGCCAATATGTAACGAAAACCGGGCGTTTGCCCATAAAATACGGAGGAAGCCTATGGTGTGGAAAAAGGGAGCGTGTGTTTTTGTTCCACCTTTAATGGCTGTTTTCGTGCTTGCGTGCACGCTGCTGCTGAACGCCTTACTGCCTGCACCCAAAGCTACAGGCGGAACGCTCGACCTTACATCATGGAGCGGAAAAAATGCATTTTCACTTGCGGGCGAATGGGAGTTTATCGACGGTGCGCTGCTAAATATCGGGCAGATTGAAGCCGATGCACCCGGGCGTATACTTGTAACAGTTCCCAATGCTTGGAATGAGCTCCATTCAGAAGAGCCTTTGCAACAAAGCGGATACGGGCGGGCTACATACGTTTTACATGTCAAAGGTGCATTGCGCGGTGAGCGTTATGGCCTGCGTACACAGGTTGTGGGAGGCGGGTATCGGCTTTATGTGAAGGATACCCTTGCAGCACAGGGTGGTGCATTTTCAGACACTGAAATTGCTTCGGCGGGTAAGCATCGCCCGCAGCTTGCCTACTTTACAGCTCCGGACAGCAATTTCGATATTGTTTTGCAGGTAGAAAACCATATCTATGGGCTCGGGGGTATGTGGAGGCCCATTCTATTTGGAACTGAGCGGCAAATTATGGTGACGGATGCTCTCCTGCACGACATAACGATTGCTTCCGTCACCTGTTTGCTGGCGGCAATTCTATTTTACATCATCTTTTTTGCAGCACAGCGTGGCGAAAAGGATGCGCTTTTTATGCCGGCACTTTGCGCTGCGGCGCTTTTGCGCGTGCTCCTCATCGGAGATGCCCCCCTTGGGACGCTGTTCCCTACGATACAGCTAAAGTGGCTCACAAGGCTTAACTATTTCAGCATGCCTCTCGCACAATTCTTGCTCCTGTATTTTGTATATCACTGCTACCCCGGCATCGTACCACGCTATCAGGTAGCAATGGTTTTGGGCTACATGGTCGCGGTATCTGCTTTGGTTTTTCTTTTGCCTCTCGCTGTTGTAATGCCCTTGTACGCGGTCATGAACGGCGTGCTGGTTGCTGTAATGGCAGCCGTAGTCATCCACCTTGCGCGTGCAGCGTATCAGGCGCGCGACGGCGCGCCGCTAATGCTTGGCGGGGTGTGTTTGCTGCTTGGACTTATACTATACAAAATGCTTGCGGCTGACGGAAGCATCGCAACGTACGTTGTAAAAAGCTCGGCACCTGAATACCTGGCGATGATTTTTGCGCAAATCGGTGTTACTGCGTTGCGCTACCGCAAAGCGCGCGAGACGGAAGTCGCCTACCTAAGAGGGCAGATCCGCCCGCATTTTATCAACAATGTGCTCACGGCAATCATTGCGATCTCTCGCGAAAAGCCCGATGATGCACGAGATCTCCTGGTAAATTTCAGCACATATCTGCGCGGATTCTACAGCTTTGAGCATGCACAAACCATTACCGTTTCGCAGGAGATGGAGTATGTTTACGCCTATGCTGCTCTTGAACAGGCACGGTTTAACGGCTTCCCTCGCCTTACATGCGAAATTGCAGAGGAGCGCGCTCTACTCCCGCCGCTTACGCTGCAGCCTCTTGTGGAAAACGCGTTTGTGCATGGATTAAACCTGAAAAGGGAAGAAGGCATAGTTACGGTATATGTATTACGCTCAAAAAACGGGAAGCTCCGCGCAGGCGTGCGTGACAACGGCGTGGGCATTGCCTGTTTAAAACCTGCAGGTCAGCAAGGCATCGCGCTGACGAATATCGACCGCCGCCTACAGCGCCTTTATAGAACCACGCTGGTGTTCTCAGTACCCGAGGGGGGCGGATGCGAAGTGTATTTTGAAATCCCGCTGATGGAGAGTAAATATGAAAATCACTCTTGTTGACGACGAGCCGCTTTGCCTTAAGGAACTCCAATATTTACTCCAAAGCCACGCCGGGGTTAAAGTGATAAGCACGGATACGGATCCCGATAAAGCGCTTTCAACCATTATGGAGAACCCCCCCGATGCGGTGTTTCTCGATATCGATATGCCCGGTATTGGCGGGGTTGCTTTAGCTCAGAAAATGTTGGAGCGAGTACCCCATATGCTTATTGTGTTCGTAACCGCTTATCCCCAATTTGCGCTTGAAGCATATGCTGCGCACCCGCAGGATTTTTTGCTCAAACCTGTAAGTCGGGAGAGGCTTACATCCTGCATAGCGTATTTGGAAAAGCAATTGGTGCGGCATTATAGCACTGAAGCTTTAAAAATAAGCTGCTTCGGTGGGTTTTTACTGGAATCACCCATTGATATCAAGTGGGAAACGCGGCGTGTACGCGAGCTTTTTTTATACCTGATTGATCGCTGCGAAAAACCCGTCTCCAAAGCCGAACTTTCTGATGTGCTTTTTGGCGGTTCACGAGATAAAAAAGCGCTCCACAACCTGTATATGACGCTTTCACGCCTGAAAAGTTTACTTTTAAAAATGGATGAAAGTCAGACGCTTGTGCGGCTCACGGAACAAAATACCTTATTTTTGGCACCCAATGTATGTGATTATACAGACTTTATGCGTTTTGCACGCGCAAATGCAGTTGTTACCGCGCACAATGCCGCGGAGGCCATGCAAGCGCTTAAACTATGTAAAGGCATGTATCTCGATGGTGAAAGCTATGATTGGGCAGCGGAAAGTGCTCGGGATATTGAGGCGGAGTACGAGCGCATTGCGCTTGGGCTGAGCGATTTTTTAATTGCATGCGGCAGGGACGACGAGGCTGTGGGAACGCTCGAGACGCTTTCGCGGCGAGGTATTCTGTGTGAGGAGGCGCATATCAGGCTTATGGAGCTTGCATTAAAAAAAGAGGACCGCGAAGCGTTTCTCACACACTACCTCCAATATGACCGCATGCTTCGTCAAGAGCTTGGGGAAAGGCCACCCGCGCGGTACAGGGAAGCATATGAGCAGATGAAAATATGATACCATCGACCGGCCCCGACAGATACGACGGGGCCTTTCTTGTCCTTTTTTGTGACATTTTGTGACATGCGTGTGCTATGCTACGTCAAATATAGTTTGGCTAATTCTTGAGCAATATGCCGAGGGATAAGGCAAGCATGAAAGAAGGGAAAAAGAATGAAGAAACGGATACTTTTCATGATACTGATCCTTCTGCCGGCGATCATGCTGTTGCCGGGGAGGGAGGCGCAAGCTGTCGGCGCCAATGTAACGATAACAATCAGCAACGGGACCGCAACGGCAGCCCCCGGTACCGAGCAGTTGTATACAATCGTCGTGACAAACGCAGGGCCGGACATGGAAACGAACATCCCCGTATATTGCATGCTGCCTGATAAGACGCAAAACGACTTTACCGGCCCTTCCGGGAACTGGACTGCCACAACCTCGGGCGGCGGAACGGTTGGCGAAGTAGCCGGCAAGGTGTCGGCGAATACCCCGGTGAGCGATTCCTATATGACAAGCGTATCCCTGCCGGTGGGAGCATCCGTCATATTTAACCTTTGTGTGGGCATCCAATCTGCTGCCACGGGAAGCTTCAGTGTTCGAGCATCACTTGACGATGGTTCCCTGCAAGCTACGGATACCGATATCCTAACGCCGGAGGCGGATCTTTCGGTAACGATCAACGACAGTACAACATCGCTCTTTCCCGGAGAAACAGCGCCTTATACGATTACGGTAACAAACAACGGGCCGAGCGACGTAATAGGTGCTACTCTAAACTGCGCCTTGCCGACAGGAGCGACCGGCGCTATCTGGGGACCTAACGGTTATTACTCGGGCGCTTACGCAAATCCCTCAAACGGTACCGGTGCGTTGACGTCAACGATCAACCTTCTAAAGGGTGCCAGCTATACATTCTGGTTTAGCGTACGAACCGATTCCGCGGCGTCCGGCTCCCTGAGTACGACGGCCGTCGTCACCTCGCCTGTAATTGACTCGAATGCAAGCAACAACTCCGCAACGGATACCGATACGTTCGGAAATTCATCCAGCGCCGATCTTTCCTTGTCGATGGGCTTTGACGATCAGACGGGAAATCTGACCGGCGAGGTCACCTTTTATACAGCAATTTCCCTTAACACCTCCGGCAACGCAACAAACGTTGTTGTATCGATTCCTCTTCCCGCAGGCGTTACACTCGTGAGCGCTGCACCGGAGCAGGGGACTTATGATTCGGCCTCAGGACATTGGACTGTGGGTACGCTCACCAATTACGCTGACAAAAAGATAGTGTTCAAGGCTACTGTCGATTATACTGCACTGCGTGTTGCGACAGCGTCTCTTTCTTCACTTGATCAGATTGAGGGAAGCCTAGAAAATAACTCAGCGTCCCTGCGGGTTTCTGACAGGGCGGATATTGCCGTAACAGCAAGCGTAAGCAGCGCAAAGCCTCAAGTAGGAGGCAACGTCACGTTTACGGTATCGCTCACGAACAATGGGCCTGATACAGCATCAAACATTTGGGTGGATGCAATGTTACCCGCAGGGCTCACGTATGTGTCGGATGTTACGTCATCGGGGTATTATAACAGCGATTCTACATATACCGATTACGGTTATTGGTACCCCGACCCACTCGACAGCGGAGACACGGCGGTCTTGACGTTACGCGCTTCGGTTTCTTCCTCGGCTGCTAATAGTTTTAACTTGCAGGCAGAGGCAGTTCAGCCTGATCCTGATATGGCCAACAATATCTTCACCATAACGGTGACGCCGGTGTCGACAGGCGGTGGTTCTTCCGGAAACGTGCCGGTGTTAGGCGGCATTTCGTCGGGCGTTACGGGTTCGGGTACAACGCTCTCCTCCACGGTGTTTGCAGGTTCTTTCGCGCTTGGCGAACGCGGCTTCGTGTACGGCGCCGGATTAAATCCAACAGTGGGTGCTGTAGGCGT
>JAEWZS010000087.1 GCA_023458355.1 Bacillota bacterium | reverse complement strand
CGGACCCGTGAAAAGGTCCGCCGCCGGTCATTACTGTTGCTAACGGATTACTTAAAATCCGTTGCTTCTTTGTTTGCGTCTTTATGCTTGCACTATACAGTTTTCAAGGTGCCGTGTGCCGCCGTTTACCAAGGCTTTTGTGCCCTCGTGCGTGACAGCTTGTTTATCTTACCAAAGTCGATTTGAAATGTCAACTGGGGAAATTACACTTTTCGCAAGAAATTTGTGCAGCTGCCATAATGGTTAAAAATGGGCCGCAAACAGTCTGTTTGCGGCCTTATTAAACAAAGCGCATTTACGCAAAAAGCTCATCTATAAGCGCCTCTGTCGCAGTCATGACTTCGGTTTTAAGCTTTTCAGCTTGCGCTTTTGCAGGAGCGTTTACACCTATGTATATCTTAAGCTTGGGCTCGGTGCCCGATGGCCGTATGCATACCCATGCACCGCCGTCAAGCAAGTATCTTAAAACATCCGAATGCGGCAGATCGATCCGTTCTATTGCACCTGATGCCGCATGTACGCGCTCATCTTTTGAAAAATCCTCCGCATAGGTCACCTTTAAGCCGCCAAGTTCCTGTATGGGATTTTCTCGAAGCGCTTTCATGGCGCATTGTATTTTTTCGACACCCTCCTTACCCATGAGGGTGTACGACTTGACCGCATCCACATAACAGCCGTAAAGCGCATACATTTCCTCGAGCACATCATAGAGAGTTTTATTCTGCTCTCGATAATATACGCATGCCTCGCTCAACAACATAGCGGCGCAGACTGCGTCTTTATCGCGTGAGAACCCGCCCGCTAGGAAACCAAAGCTCTCCTCAAAGCCGAACAGGAACGTTCTCTCCCCCGTTTGGACGCATTCCTCGATTTTCTCAGATATAAAACGAAAGCCCGTAAGCACTTCTTCGATTTGAACGTTGAAATGCGCGCATATGGCGTTTGCCATGCGCGTGCTGACGATAGATTTCACAACAAGCCCGTTTTTAGGCAGCTCCTTTTTATCATCGAGTGAGGAAAGAAGGTAATGGAGAAGCAAACACCCGATCTGGTTCCCGGTAAGAACCTTAAATGTGCCTCCTTTGGGGCGAACCGCTGCGCCGAGGCGGTCGGCATCCGGATCAGTACCGATTACCACGTCCGCATTCACCTTTTGAGCAAGCTCTATGGCGAGCTTAAGAGCGTTTGGATCCTCCGGGTTGGGGGCTGATACCGTGGGGAACGCCCCGTCCGGCATCTCCTGCTCCTTCACTACGCTCACGTTTGTAACGCCCACACGGGAAAGCAATGTTAAAACAGGCACGCGGCCCGAGCCATGCAGCGGCGTGTAAACGATATTGAGTTCCTTCCCCTTTTCCATTAAAAGTGCCGGGTGCTGCAAAAGCGTTTGCGTGGCTAAATAATACGCCTCGTCCGCTTCCGCGCCGATCATGGTTAAAAGACCTGTTTCCTTTGCCTTTTCTTCATCCATAGGCTGTGCACTAAAATAGGGCACGCGAGAAATCTCCTTAAATATCTCACCAGCCTGTTTAGGGCCGCATTGACCGCCGTCCTCCCAGTACACCTTGAAGCCGTTGTATTGCGAAGGGTTGTGGCTGGCTGTGATGACAATGCCCGCTATGCAGTTATAATATCTTAATGTAAAAGAAAGCAAAGGTACAGGCCGAAGCGACTCAAAAAGGTAGACCTTTACGCCGTTTTGTGCAAGTACGAGCGCGGACTCTTTGGCAAACTCCTTTGACATATGCCTTGCATCGTAGGCGATTGCAACCCCGCGGTTGCAAGCATCGCCGCAGGATTTTAAGTATTGGGCAAGCCCCTTCGTTGCACGGCGCACCACATGGATATTCATGCGGTTGGTCCCGGCACCCAAAATGCCGCGAAGACCGGCTGTGCCAAAAGTCAGCTCGGTATAAAACCGCTCCTCTTTCTCCTTCTCGTCATTTTTGATATGTTGTAGCTCCGCTCTGAGCGTTTCACCAAGCGTTGGCTCGTGAAGCCATTTGTCATAAAGCTCAAAGTACATGCTTATTCCTCCTTTTGTGCGACACGAAGTTCAGCTGCAGGCTCGTGAAGCTGTAATAGCGCGTTTTGCGTCATGCTGAAGGCTTCTTCTGCTCCGATTATAATATGGTCGCTAAGCGCAATACCCAATGGCTCAAGCGTTTGAACCATAAGTCTGGTGGTTTGAATATCCTCCGCACTCGGTTGCACATCGCCTGAGGGGTGGTTATGCGTCAATATCACACTGCTTGCACTGTGTCGCAAAGCGCATTCCGCCACAAGGCGGGGATACGCTGCAGTTTCCGTAAGCGTGCCGGAGCTTATAAGATCGCTGTGAATTACGCGCCTTTTTTTATCAAGCGATACCGCATACATTGCTTCGTAGCGTTTTCCCTCAAAAAGCAATTTACAATAGCGCGCGGCTTCATACGGCGTATCGAGCTTCGGGCTTACGTTTGTATTCTTTGTTTTTTTGTTGAGCGCACCTACGAGCGACAATAAGACCGCCGCCTGCTCACCCACACCCTGCTCTTTTTTAAGCTCGTACGGGTCAGCGCTTAAAACCGCCTTAATTGAGCCAAACCGCTTTAACAACCTATGTGCAAGCTCGTTGGTATCCTTTCGCGGGATAGCAAAGGTTAATAAAAGCTCCAGCGCCTGATGCTCATGAAAAGCATCGATGCCCTGCTCCAAATAGGTTTGCCTTAAGCGCTCGCGATGCCCCTCATGCATCTCACTTAACCTCTTTTAGAAGCGCTCTGTCGCCCGGTACTTTTATCATAAGCGCGCCGCCGATTAAAAACAGCACGAGCACGGGAATGACACCATAATGCACATCTCGGCTGAACATGAGCACAATCGCCATGAGCATGGTACCCACCACGGATTCGAACTTGCCGAATATGTTATAGAAGCCGAAGTATTCGCCCGCACGCTTTTTATCGGGAATAAGCTTGCCGAAATACGAGCGCGAAAGCGCCTGTATACCGCCCTGCGCCGTCCCTACAAGGCATGCAAGCAATAAATACTGCCAGCCTTCGTACATAAAGAAGCCCACGATGGATACCACGATATAGGTTGCGATACCCACGAGAATCATATTCTTATGTCCGAAGCGCTCACCGAGTTTATCGTAGAGAATGGAACAGGGAAACGCTACAATCTGCGTAAGGAAAAGCCCGCCTATGATATAAAGCGCACCGATGCCTATGGTATCGGCGAGTTTACTCGCCATCATAATGATGGCACCGACGCCGTTAATATAGCAAAAATAGGCGATAAAGAAGCGGAACAGCGCCTTGTCATGGGTAAATTCCTTAAAGCCTGAAAGCGTTCGCTTTATGCTGTCACGCACCACATGGCCGTCGCGTTCTATAAAGGAAACCTGTTTGACGTTTTTTATAAAAGGTATGGAAAATACCAGCCACCATACAGCCGTAATAGCACAGGCTATCTTCATAGCCATAACAGAATCAAACGGTAGAAGGGGTATCATGCCATCGCTTGATAGCATGTAGAGCGCTATGCTCAAAACAAACGGGATGGTACTGCCTCCGATGTAGCCAAGTGCAAACCCCCATGAGCTTACCTTATCCATGCGCTCACGCGTGGTGACGTCAATAAGAAACGAATCATAATACACATTTGCACCCGCAAATGCGAGATTTGTTACAGCAAACAGCAGCAAAAATGCGGGATAGAAACCCACCAAAGGCAAAAGCCCCGTGGCGATTGTACCAAGTAATACAAAGCCAATGAACATGCGCATCCGCATGCCCTTATAG
>JAEWZS010000086.1 GCA_023458355.1 Bacillota bacterium | reverse complement strand
GCTGTCGGCACGCGAGCGGGCTGACTGAGGGAGAGATGCTTTTGGCCTTCAAAATCTCTCCCTCCGTCACAGCTGCGCATCCGGCGCAGCCGTGCCATCCCCCTCGTCAGAGGGAGGCATAAGCATCTCAAACCCCTTTACTCACAAAATCCCTTTTATCGCTATCCTCCAAATCAAGCCCCTGCGTACCTTCATTTCGGACGGAGTGTGTAGTTCCAACTTTCTATATTAAATCAGCAAAACTTGTCCATTTTTTGAATCTATCCAATATATTTTTAACGGTATTTATGCGAATATCAAGTGATCCGGTTAGCGTTATAAACGGTATTTTTCTCTGTACCAAGTCAGATCTTATTCTTTTCTGGAATATATGACGGTTGATATCTCCACTTCTATCCCATGTATCATCGTAAGGAATATCGTCACCACATAAGAATACCAAATCGTAGCGTCGCTCGGCAGATTTAGCAAGTTCAGATAGCCTTTCATCGGCAAATCCATGATAGTCCATAGCAAACATAAAAGTAGTAATAGCATTTGTATCAGTAAATAAATATCGATTTGCCTTAAGCAACACATCCTGCTCTCTAGCTATATGTCCCTCTGCAATTTCTGTTAACTGCCAAGGCTCTAGTCTTCTGTCAATTTGATGCTTTTCCCAAAATTCTCTCCCGTACTCAGGCATCCATACCGTTTTATACTCCATCGAAAGTTTTTCGGCAATCGTAGTCTTTCCAGTAGAAGGGGCTCCCACAAAAACAATGTTTGTTATCAAATCGGGATAAACCAAAGGATGTATATAATCTTTGTATAAGTAAGGGTTTTTCTGAATGGTTGAAGCTGCTATTGGTAAGGTTTTGCGGTCAATGTCAACTATCCTGTTAACACAGCATAATGCTTCACTGACATGTTTTCCATATGGCTCACTTGAATAGAAATGAGTTATACCTTTGTCGCTGACCATCTTTAAGATATATTCATTTTGGATCATTTTAACTTCATCCGAATATCCCGTATCTTCAGGACCGCACCAACCCTTAATCACTGTAACAGGAAAATTCTTATAAATTTCCTCAATCCACCTTGCCCTGACATCAAGGGGTATAGCTGTTGAGCTTGGTGCATCATATATAAGGACTATCAACCTATCCATTTCTTTTAATGCAGTATCCATCATAAATTGATGTCCGAAGTGAAAAATAGAAAATTTTCCGAGGAATAAACCGATTCTCTCTGTCTTGTTATTCATTATCGGCACCTCTTCTCCAGGTTCTGAAACCATATATACTGTTTATTAAATAAGCTATCCACATTATGAGAGTAGGCAGGGCCCAACTAACACTTGCTGGATCTGCAACAATTACAATAACCCACATCGCAATCGTAATAATGTTGGTAATAATCCAAAAGACCCATTGCTCAGCATAGGCTAATACCATAAATATTTGTGCAAGTATCTGAGTGACCTCGGTGGCAGAGTCCAAAGTAGGTCCGACTAATACGGCACCCGTTCCAAATAATTTCTCAAAATAGCTGTAAATAGATACGTTGCGCTTCATGACTTCGGTGAACCAGTTATCGACATAATGAAGAAGCAAACCAAATATTACAGTAACGATTAACCCAAGTGCGATTATGTAAATGGATTGCTTCATTGTCAACTTACGCATTTCCACATCGACCATACTTCCGCCTCTTAATCTTCTATTCCAAAAAAGCATCCCGATAAATTGTGTTGGCAGAAAATATGCAATATTAATAATAGTGTCACCATAGTATCCCGAGCGGTATGCAAGATATCCGTATAATATGCTATTTATAATCCCATACGTCCAATTTGATATCTTACCTTTAGCAGCCAGAACAACACAAAAAATGCCGCTGATTGCACTGAGCGGCGATATGACCCAATTTAATAAAATGCTTTCGATCTTAGTATAATCAGTTCCAACAAATGAGAAATATACTGTTGCAGTTACAATGACGGAAAGGAAAGTGAAAAACCAAACTTTTTCAAATTTGCTCCAACGTTTAAAATCAATACTCAATAGTTTCATACCTTTTAGTCCTTCCTCATTCTAGAAACTACTTTTTCTAAGGAATAAAAGCGCAAAAAGAGTACTTTTACTGCTCATCAACTTCCCGTTATCGTATTTTTTGATCAATAATATACTACATTCCTTTATGGATTTCGGCAACTTATGTGTGCAACAGGATTTGCCCAAAATAAAGGCACCCCTGTGGGATGCCTCTTGAATTACCTCTTATCATCATAGGTACAATATACACTCACTGCCTGCTCACAAAATCCCTTTTCTCGCTATCCTCCAAATCAAGCCCCAGCGTACCTCCGGGATTCATGATGTTTTTCGGGTCGAAATAGCGCTTGAGCGTGCGGTAAACTTCCATTTCATTTTTGCCTATTTGCGCCTCAAGCCATGGTGCGGTCATTTTGCCTATGCCGTGGTGGTGGCTCATTGCAGCGCCGTAGCGCTGGATGTTATCCATAATCATAGATTGGTACTCGAGGTATTTGTCTATCTCATCGAGCTTGGCGATGAATATGAAATAGAGGTTTACGCCCTGCGGGTAGAAATGGGACATATGCGTCATATGGATGGTGTTTTTGCGGCTCTTGCACTCCTTGCGCACGCCCTCATATACTTCCATAAAATTATCCCAGTTGACGGAGCATTCAAGCGTATCCATCATAAGCCCGTAATCACCCATGTCCTCGCGCATATACGGGTCGGTAAACCTGCCATGCTCCCAACGTTTGCACACATAGCCTGTTGTGTACATGGCACCGTACTTTTTGCATATCTTTTTAATTTGGCGGTACACGTTTTTTGAAAAATGCCTTTCGCCCTCCGTAAAGCCGAGCATCAAACAGCGTTCGCCATCCTTATAGCCAAATAGCTCTAACGCTTTATCTAAGGGCGTATCCGCAACGCCGTAAAGGCGCATCGCCACGGCGGTTTCCTCGGGGTCGGACAGACGGAACACCGACGGGAAGCCGAATTCGCCCTGCATTACCTCGCGTGCGGCATTTACGCCATCTTCCCAGGATTTAAATACAAAGCTGAAGCGGTTGCGGTTTTCCGGCATATGCTTAAACACCCGAAGCGTCACATGCGTAAGTACGCCGTATGCGCCTTCGCTGCCCATCATAATTTCGTCAATGGACGGGCCGGTTGCGTTGGCCGGGTACATATCGCTCTTTATAATCCCCACGGGTGTTGCGTATTCCTGGCTTAAAACGAGATCCTCTATTTTGCCGTAATAGCTGGAGTTCTGGCCCGCACCGCGCGTCACTACCCAACCGCCCACGCACGAATACTCGAAGCTTTGCGGGAAATGCCCGCAGGTATACGCGCGCGAGGCTCCAAAGCGCTTGACGGCATCATTAAGTGCTTCTTCAAGCTGCGGCCCACTCATGCCCGACTCTACCGTTATGGTCTGCATACGCTCGGAAAATGCAATTACCTTATTAAAATGTACGCGCAAATCCAGCTGCACGCCGCCTTTCATGCACTCCACACCCCGCGTTACGGATGAACCGCCGCCATAGACATACAGCGGGATAGTGTGTTCATGGCAATAAGCGACGATTTTCTCAATGTCATTCTTATGGCGCGGGTAAAGTACAACGTCGGGCAGGTTCTCGGCAATGCCCTCGCGAAGCCGCATAAGGTCAATCATGGTTTTTCCGTAAGCTACCTGCAACCGGGTATAGTTATCGGTTTTTACGTTTTCCGTACCTACGATTTTTGCAAACGCTTCAAGATGCGCCTGATTAAGCCCTACGGGGATGTTAAAATCCACCTTCTCTAGGCCCATCTTCTTTTTGTTCGCAAAATCCTCGTCAGTAAGCTCAAACACCTCTTTCATGAGCTTATAGAGTTTGGAGTTGGGCGCTTTAAATACATTGGGGTCGCCCCATTTGAGTATGGAGCGATACGAGCCCTCGGGCGCGACATCGTGGTACCAGTCCGGGGTGAATGATTGCTTCTTTTTCATTGCTGCTCCTCCAATATCCGATTGCCGGTTTTATAAAGCGACTTAAGCGCCGGGTACATGCACTTGTACACCTCGTTATAGAGCCTCCGGTAAATGCCGCTGTTCTTTAAGTCGGGCGTAAATGTATCCTTCACGCGCACCATATGCTCAACCGCTTCGCGGACACTTTTATACTCGTTAAGCCCGTAAAAGCCTAAAATTGCCGCACCAAGCCCCGTGGTTTCATGCGTTTGTACACGCGAAACGGGCACGCCGAGCATATCCGCAGTAATTTGGCATATCTCAGCACTTTGCGAGCCTCCGCCCGCCGCCACAACGCGTTTGATGCGCGTTTTCGTGCATTTTTCCATGCGCTCGATACCGTTCATAATGGCATAATTGATGCCTTCGATAATGGCGCGGTAAATGTGAATGCGCGTATGCACCGCGTTAAAGCCGATGATTGCCCCGCGTCCGTCTTCCATTTTAAGCTCGGGCTTCCAATACGGCTGGAGCATCAAACCATTTGAGCCTACCGGTACGCTTTCAAGCCTTCGGTTTAATAACGTCTCCACACTTTCTCCCGTGCGTTTTGCCTCCGCCACTTCATGCGCGGCAAACTCTCTTTTAAACCAGCTGATAAGCCAATAGCCCCGAAACACCTCGTATTCGGGGTTGTAAAAGCCTTCCACCGCCGATGGATAGGGTGGTATGAAGCGCAAAGTCTCAATGTATTTATCGGTCGTTATTTCCACAGTGGCGGTGGTGCCAAAGCTTACGGAGGCTTCATCCTCATATAAGCAGCCGTTGCCGAGCGTTTCACAGCCCTTGTCCGACGCTGTAGCGATAACAGGCAAGCCAGCGGGAATGCCTGTCTCCCCCGCCGCCTCGTTTGTTACGCTGCCGAGCTGTCCGCCCGGGCGCACAAGTTCCGGCATCTGCTCCTTTGTAAGCCCGAACTGGCGGTATTTGATGTTCTTTGCGCTTTTATACCAATCGCTTGCTTTAACGCTGAAGGGAACATGGCCTATCTGCGCGGCATAGGTATCGCGAAGCTTTCCCGTGATTCTATAGTTTAGATAGCATGAAAGCATAACGGCCTTATCCGTTTTTGCCCATACCTGGGGCTCGTTTTGCTGTACCCAATACGTACGCGAGCGGCGCATAACGTACTCGCTCGTTTTTTTCATGCCTACAAGCGCATAGGCGGCTATTTCACCCGGGGTAAAATAGTCCTCAAGCTTTACGTCCGCCACGCGTTGGTCGAGCCATAAAATACAGGGACGTACAGGCTTATAGGCGCTGTCAAGA
>JAEWZS010000085.1 GCA_023458355.1 Bacillota bacterium | reverse complement strand
GTGTCCCTTTGCTATGCCATAGGCGTCGCAAAGCCCGTGGAGATTACGGTCGAAACCTACGGCACCGGCAAGTATGACGATGAAGTTTTAAAGAAGGCTGTGTTAAAAACATTTGACTGCCGTCCTGCTGCCATCCGCGAATTTTTTGATCTATGCCGCCCCATATACACACAAACGACCAACTACGGTCATTTCGGCAAAACGGAGCTCCCGTGGGAGAAATCCGACGCAGTGAACAAGCTTAAGGAGGCCGCAAAAGCCGTGCAATAACCGCTCTGCGGCAGCCAAATTGCAAACAACATGAAGGGCCGGCTTTCAAGCCGGCCCTTTTATGTTAAACCCGTACATCTATTTGATTTTAATAGAAATGGGGCTTTGTGCCGCAACAAGCTCGCTGTACGCGGGCCATAGGTAAACGACGGAAGAATCCCCCGCATCGATCCGATACAACTCCTCTTGCGTTTGGGGATCATAATCCGTACACCCCTTGATAGGCTGTCTTTCCTCTTTTATGGTCGGATCTGAAACGCTGTAATAGTACGGATCAATGCTCAAACCCTCACCGTGATTGGTTCTGTAAACCATGTCTGCCCTGCGTTGCACCGAAAAATGCAGTTCCACAAGCTCGTTTTTCTGCTCCGTTCCAACAAAGGTTATTTCATCGGGCAGGCCCTGTGCGGTGTTGTTTTCCAGGTCGATCTTGATGGAAGGCGCATCCTTGTCGAGCAGCGCCACACCAAGGATATGAAGCGTCAGCTGTTTACCTTTGCTAAAATACGCGCTGTCCAGCAGGAACCCATTGATCATGGGTGTAGCCATGTTATTCCACATGGCCGCGGTTAAGCCTTCGGTAGGAGGCTCGTAGCGCACGCCGTTTTCATCCTCCGCATAGCAGTAAAGCTCCCTGATCCACGCGGTATTCGATTCATCCGCCTCCAGATTAACACGCATTTGCGTTGGGAAAACCTCTACTCTTGTAACGGTAAACGTTTGCCCGTCAATCGTAAAGCTTTGGTTTGGTGTAAACACCTCGGCCTCGCGCGTAAAATTGGGATCAAACTCGATGAAAAACGCGAATCTCATTTGCTTGTTGCTTCGGACAAATTCGTGCGGATTGTCGGAGATAATTTCTTTGGTGAGGATATATAACGTCAGCTCACCCGGAACATCATCGCTTCCATACTCCAAGTGGATGCGCTGAAGCTCGCCGTTGCGGTGGGTATCGTCAATCCCCTCGCTTATAATACGATTCCATGTCCCGTAAGTCTTGTCAATTGCTTTGCTTATGCAATAGTTTTTTCCAGACTCATCATAATATCTAAAGTAAATATTGACCTGCTTTTGATCCACAACCAGGTATTCAAGCTTTATTGTAAGCCCGTTTAGTGACTGCTCCATATTGAGTTCCTGCACATACCCATTTTCCACCGCCGCCTTGAGCGAAGGAGAAAAGGCGACCGCCGCCGCCAAATCGGAAAGCACGGGCAAACGAGAACAGGCAAGAGCAAAGCTCCACGAAAGGTTTACAAGGAGCACAAACGCCACAACAAGCGCCAATATGGCGCGCGCAGGCACAGTAATCATGCGAAGCCTTTTTTTCTGCCGAAGCCTTGCCGAAGCGCGGCTAAGCGTAAATTCAAGATCACCCGGCGTATGGTTCAGTTCTTCTTTGAGTAAAAGGTATTCCGCGTTGCGTTCCATATTCATTCCTCCTCCAACGCAAGCTTCAAAAGGGAAAGAGCACGGCGCTGTCGCGTGGCGGCAGTTCCTTGTGGGATGTTCAATAGTTTTGCGGTTTGGGCAAGCGTAAAGTCCGAAAAGTAGCGAAGGATTACAACCTCCTTGAGTTCCGCAGGCAGGCAAAGCACCGCATCCTTCAGCGGCAGCGCATCAAACGCCGCTTCCGCGGTTTCAGGCAGGGTTTCAAACGGCTGCTCGCGCCACGCCTTTTTGAGCGCGCGCTTGCATTCGTTGATGAGAATACGCATGAGCCATGTAGAAAAATACGCGGGCTCTCGAAGCGTTTTACAGGCGCAAAGCCCCTTATAGACCGCTTCGTCCACCGCGTCCATAGCCCTTTGCTCGCTGCCGAGGTACAAAAGCGCCGTGCGGTAGAGGTGCGCGATTTCCTGCTGCACGCGCTGAGCAAACTCGTCTTGGTTCATGCGGGCTCACTCCTATTCAGATGATATCTTTTCGTACGCCAGTGGTTTTCGAATGCATTCATCTATTAGATGATGCATGACACCGGATTTATTTAGAAGTGCCTGTACCTTTTGGAATTTTAAAATTATTTTTTTGAAAGCAAAAAGCGCGGTGATCCCGCGCTTCTTCTGTGTCACGATTTTACGAAATACTGATACAGCGTACAAACCTTACCGCCGTTTGATAGCTTCCTGCGCTTGTCCGCGCGTAAACCGTAGACGCGCTCAAAATCGGGGTGAGAGGTGATGATGTTGACCGAACGTGTAGGTTGTTGTAAAAACACCTGCCGCATCTCCCTATACAGCGCTTCTGCTTCTCTTTTCTCCATGAGTCGCTCACCATAGGGCGGATTGCATACGACAATAGCACTCGCATCATTGGTTGAAAACTCTTTCAACGGCTTTATGACCCAATTTACGTGTATGCCCGCCTTCTGTGCGTGCTTTTTACATAGGTCGATGCTGCGTGCGTCCATATCGCTGCCTAAAATTTCGAGCTTTACGGGCTTAACCGCATCGCGGGCTTCCTCACGGGCGCGCTCCATAATCGATTCATCAAAGAAAGGCCATTCCTCCGCTGCAAACGGGCGGTTAAGGCCGGGTGCGCGGTTTTGCGCAATCATGGCAGCCTCAATGGGCATGGTGCCGGAACCGCACATGGGGTCAATAAGGGGTATATCCGCATAGTAGCGTGACAGCGTTACGATGGCAGCTCCAAGCGTTTCTGCAATAGGTGCAGCAACGTTGTAGGTGCGATAACCGCGCCGTGAAAGCCCCGCTCCGCAGCAGTCGAGCGCCAGCGTTGCGGTATCACGTAAAAGCCCTACCTCCACGATCACACGCCTGCCCGTTTCGGGTAATATATCCGTGCGGTATGCGGATTTAAGGTTTTCTACGATGGCTTTTTTGACGATACTTTGGCAGTCGCTTACCGAAAACAGCGCACTTTTTGCGCTTTTGCCCGTGACGTGGATAAAGGTATCCCGCGCGAGAAAGCTTTTCCAAGGAAGTGACTTTGTGCCTTCGAAAAGCTCGTCGAAGGTGCGCGCTTCAAAGCTGCCACCCTCCAACAGCACGCGCTCTGCGGTGCGAAGCCATAAAACCGCCCGCGCCATATCCTGATACTCGCCCGTAAACGAGACGTGCGCATCTTCTACACGCACGACTTCGATAGAGAGCTTTCTAAGTTCCGCGGCTACGAGCGCTTCGAGCCCGAATTTACAGGTGGCAACAAAATTCATATAAATGTGGGAGTCAAACCCCTGCGTATTTAGCGCACATCATGTCCTAGAGTAGGGCGGGATGCCCACATCCCGCAGGTTACGTAAAAAATGAAAAGTAGGTACGGCGGCATGTGGGCATGCGGCCCTGCAACCCTACCCTATTCTGCTTTTTTGCCGGTCTTTAGTTTCGCTAGTGCATTGTTGAAGCGCAAAAGCGAGACTTCGTATTTATGGCAGAGCTCCGCTTTTGTAACAGCTTCTCCCGTTTCGCGGCAGGCAATGTATTCTAGTGCTGCTGCCATGGCGTAGATCTGCGGCACGGAAAGCTCCGGGAAGCCGGAGAGTGTCTCAAGATATGCGCTCCATAGCCGCGCCGCGGCAAATACGGTCTCCTCCGTCCGTTCGGACTGCATGCCGGAAAAACAAAACTCCATGACGTCGCCATATCGCTTGGGTACCTTTTCGGGCGGTATGTTAGCGATGAACACACGGCTTTGCACAAGCTCGCCGTCGATATAGCCAAGATACGGCTCTTTTGCACCGATCTGCTTTAAATATCCAAAAGCATCGCGCTTAAGCTCTGCCGGCTGGTTTGACTGCAAAACGAAGTCGCGTAAGAAGAGCTCCGCTTTATAATCGGAAAATGTTGCGACAAGCGCAAGCATCGCCTGCTTCACGCTGCGCTCGGGCAGTTCAACGCCCCAGCGGATGAGCGAGGGAAGCTCCCCGCCCGATTCCCAAAGCTTTAGAAGCTCCGTGCGCGGCTTGCCCACGTACTCGTTAAGTTTATGTATGCGCGAAAGCATTTCTTCGGGCGGTACCTGATATTGAATTAAATAGTTGAAGCGCTTTGGCGGCTCCGCTATGGCTGCACGGCAAACGCCGCGATAATAGCGTGCCACGCTGTCGCCCGCGTCTATTTTTAAAAGCCTGTCGTAACCCGATGTCGCACGCTTATAATCCCCCAGGTGGCAGGCACACACGCTAAGGCGGTGCACCACACCCGCATCATAGGGCATGAGTCTAAAAAGCTGCTTTAAAAGATCGTAAGCAGGCGCGAATTCATTTAGCTCCATGAGCGTTGCACTCAGGCGATTAAGCTCATCGGGGTCATCGGTTTTTGCATTTTTCAAAAACGCAAGCTCGCGCTCAACACCTTCCTCGTCCTTGGCGGCATGAAGAAATACAGCAAGGTTGCAGTGTGCCTGTATGTCGTTTGGTTCGGATTTTAATATTTCACCCACTTCGGCGGTGGCGTTTTTATAATCGCGGTCGCAAAAATACGCAAGGCCGAGGTTATTGCGGGCAAGCGTCAGCTCCGGTTCCTTCTCAACAAGCCGCTTTAATACCTCAATGGCTTTTTTGAAGTCTCCGCGTTCAATAAGCTCCTTGCCCTTAAGCGCTGAGCGCCGCGCGGCAAGGCCCTTGGTGAACTCACCGTT
>JAEWZS010000084.1 GCA_023458355.1 Bacillota bacterium | reverse complement strand
CCATACCACCTTGATATAGCGAGGTTCGGACGGATCGATCTCGAGTTTTTCCCGTAAATGCCGTATATGAACCGCCACCGTATTTTCAGCGCCAACAGCACTTCCCTTCCAAATCGCGGCATAGATTTCCTTAGAGGAAAAAACGCGGTTTGGGTTTTCCATAAAAAGCTTTAAAATGCCGTACTCTGTCGGGGTGAGGGAAATCTCCTCGCCGTCTAGCGTAACGGATTTCTCCGCATCGTCAATCACGAGCCCGCCGATAACCAGCTTGCTTCCCTGCCCCGCCATGCCTCCCCGCGTTGTATAACGCCTAAGTTGCGATTTTACGCGGGCCAGCACCTCGATGGGGCTGAAGGGCTTGGTTACATAATCGTCCGCACCTATGGTAAGCCCAAGCACTTTATCGCCATCCTCGCTTTTTGCGGTAAGCAAAATCACCGGAATATTGCTTTCCTCCCTGATTTTTACGGTAGCCGCAATTCCGTCAAGCCCCGGCATCATGATATCCATCAGCGCCAGATGAATGGTGTTATCTTTCATAATCTGAAGTGCCTCGCGCCCGCTATAGGTAAGATGTGTATAATATCCTTCGGCGCTTAGATAAACATCGAGTGCGCGCACTATGTCGCGGTCGTCATCGCAGATGAGCACATGGTACATGTTTCCACCCCCTGTTTTCTATTGTATAAGAAACGCTCCTTAAGAGAGAAGCGGCAAATTGTTTAAGATTTGATGAAGATTTTAACCGTTTCGCTTTTTTCTTCCCGCAAAGCATGTTAAACTTAGGGCGTTTGAGACTAAGGAGGTATTCGTATGTTCGGCGGCGGTATTCTGTTTTCTGTCATCCCCGTGATTGTCACGCTGGGTTTTGTGGTAGTGTTTGGTATCATCATTGTAATAGCTGTACGCGGCATCGCGCAATGGAACCGCAACAACAACTCTCCTGTTCTTTGCGTTTTCGCGACCATCGTCGCAAAACGAGCTAACACAAGCCATCATCACCACCAGCATGCGGACAATATGGCTATGTCGCACTCGTCCTCCTCCACCTCCTACTACGTGACCTTCGAGGTAGACAGCGGCGATCGCATGGAACTTCACATGAACGGTGAGCAGTACGGCCTTCTTATTGAGGGCGATAAGGGTAGGCTCACCTTCCAAGGCACGCGCTATTTGGGGTTTGAACGGCATAAATAGCTGTGCTTCCTTAAGAAAGAAATATTGATTTGCTTCCTCTTGCGCTAACTGGTCTATTGTGTTAAACTTTATGAAAGGTTGAACACGATAGACCTTTCTTTATAAGGGGGAACCTGAATGGAATATAAACTGTTTGAGGCGGAGCGTCGCTTCATGGAGATTATCTGGGAGGAAGAGCCCGTCAACTCCACGAGGCTTTGTGCTTTAACGCTTGAAAAGCTCGGGTGGAAAAAATCCACCACCTATACGATGCTTCGAAGGCTTTCGGAACGCGGCTTTGTGCAAAACGAAAACGCCACTGTTGCCTCTCTCGTATCCCGCGAGGCCTTTTTACGCCATGAAAGCGATGAATTGATCGAATCCGGTTTTTCAGGCTCCGTGCCCGCGTTTTTAGCAAGCTACCTCAAGGGTAGGCATTTGTCAGCCAAAGAAGCCGACGAACTCAAGCATTTAATTGAGGAGGCGAAACTTTGATGGAACAGGTATTTCGCGAGCTTCTCAACATGAGCTATACGGGGAGCATCGTCATTTTAGCGGTACTTCTGCTTCGTTTTCTTTTAAAGTCCATAAAAGCACCGGTATGGATTACATGTGTGCTTTGGTGCACCGTGCTGTTTCGACTAGCATGCCCAATTTCTTTCGAGAGTGTACTCGCCATTTTACCCAGTACGAACCCCCTGCCGCAGGAGTTCTTAACAACGCAAACACCTGAGGTCTATACGGGGTTTTCGGTGCTTAATAGCTTTGTAAACCCGGCAATCTCAGAAAGCCTGGCTAAAGTCTCCCCCGTTGACGCTGCGAAGCCCGTACATATTTGGTTCGCCCTCGGCGGTATCGTTTGGCTTATCGGTGTTTTGGCAGTTCTTATGAGCAGCTTGATAAGCGCATTTAAATTAAAAGCTTCTTTGCGTTTTTCAATTCGTGCGTCCGATGGCATGTATGAAAGCAACCAAATCTCAACTGCTTTTGTTTGGGGTGTATTCCGCCCGCGCATCTATTTGCCTTCGGGTCTTGATGCAGTGAGCCGTGATCACATTATTCTGCATGAAAAAACGCATAAACGACGGCTCGATCATATAGGAAAACTTCTTTTCTTCCTCGCGACAGCGGTACATTGGTTTAATCCGCTTTCATGGCTTGCGTTTCGTCTTTTTGAGAAGGATTTGGAGCTTGCATGCGACGAAAGTGTACTTGCGCACGCAGAAAGCGATATAAGAAAGAGCTATTCAAATACCCTTCTCGCCGTTTCTCAACATAAACGCTTCAGCGTCTCCCCCATCTCCTTTGGCGAGACATCGGTTAAATCGCGCATTAAGAACGCACTTTCCTATAAAAAACCTGCAATGTGGATTGTAATAGGTGCCATTGTGATCACTGCAGCGCTCTGCATAATGCTCATCCTAAATCCGCTCAGTGCAAAATCGGGCAGGCTGAAAGCAGAAGGACAGCCGATGGAAGCGGCATTATCAAGTGTCGCTCACAAAAGCGCGCAGCAGTACAGCTACACCGTTGGACATTCCATTAAAAGCGTCGTTTTTTACGTATCGGTATACGACCCGTATTTGCATCCTATAGAGCTTACGGAGGATTGGCAGACTTCTTCCTCGGCTGCTTCCGGCGCAGCGATTTCTCCAATCTCGATTTTAAGCGCAACTACTGTCGCAATTGAGGACGGCGGTGGCTCGTTTGCCACGCTCTTTGGCTTGAATGGAGAAGTCAGCATAATCACAAATCCGATGAACCTTGTTGACTCCAAAAAAATGGGCACTACGATCTTGAAAACACCGCTCCCACCGCCCGTTTCCTTTACCTCAACAGCATCCGCTATCTTGATGAAAGGCTCCGCTAAAAGTCTTCGCTTTCAGGCTGATAAGCCCATCCTTCTATATGCAAGTTCGTTTAGTCAAAATGACGACATTACGGCATATCCTTGCGAGGCTTTGATGGACGATATGACACCCATCTACAATAGGGACTATGCCTACATGGTATACTGCATGTTTTCTGAGAAGACGGCAGACGAATTGGAAGCAGAATACACAGCGGCCATACAAAACTCCGCCTATTTGGAACAGGCGGCAGCGTACGGGGAACTCGCCGATGTATTCGACCAGTATTTCGGTCAAACTGTCAATTTTGTAGAAGGCGGCGAGGTCGTATACTCCTTACCGCTAGGCGGTAACGAAAGCGCCATGGAAACCGTTAAGAACGTAGTGTTTCGTCATATGGTAAAATCCTCTGCATGGCCTGCGGTGGATATAGCCGATTATCCCGATCGTATCGACATTTATGTTCGGTATTCAAGCCTGTTCCCAAAACAGGACAATGCTCAAGAGGATGACACAATCTCCGTGATCCATGTTTTTATCAAAGACGGCCAACCCTGCTCTCAGTTCGGTGACGGCATGTGGACGACCATGGACGATGAGACGTATGCGTCCATCCTGGCGCTAAAGGATGCGCAAAGGTAAGCGTTGCGCAAACACCGAGTAAACAAATCCCATCCGGTTTCATGCACACCGGATGGGATATTTTGATAGAAAGCTATTATACGAAAGCGGTTATTCTTTTGGCGGCAATATCGTTGCCTCTCCCTCCAACACAATAAGCCCGTTTTGGTTTGTGCATGTGGTCTTAAATTTGCTGCGATTTCTTTCGGGTATAAGCTCGACGACTTCAACTGTTGTCGTGATGGTATCCCCGTAGCGGACGGGGGCTTTGAAGGAAAGCGTTTGGTTCACGTAGATACTGCCGGGGCCCGGCAGATCGTTGCCAAGTACTGCCGAAATATAGGCTGCAAGCAGCATGCCGTGCGCGATACGACCTTTAAACGGTGTGGCTGATGCGTAAGCCTCGTCAAGATGCACGGGATTATTGTCATTGGAAACATCGGCAAACTTCACGCCGGTTTCCTCGGTGACATGGTTCACGGTCTCCGCTCGATCGCCCAGTCGAAGCTCGGACATGGTTTTTCCTTTACGCATAGAACGCCTCCTCCTTACTATTTTTAATATTTTTGGATTTTACCATACAGTATCACCTGTTACAAGAAAGCTTTTCTTTAATCGGTTGTGCCTCCTGCGCCGCATATGTTATATACTACAAAAGGCGGGATTGTTTCAGAACGCAAAGCGAAACAACCCCGCCCTTTTAAGGATTCTCCTAAAGTTCTATCCAATACCTCTCTACGACCTGACCGCAGTCCTCCGTAGCAGTATTCTCTATTACACCGCAATTGGCCAGAATGGTTCTACGGGAAGCCTCATTATCGTCATTACAGGTAATGAGCACACGCTTTAGCCCGATTACTTTACAATATAGGAGCGCTTGACGAAGCATTTCGGTGGCATAGCCCTTTTGGCGCTCGCAGGAGCGCAC
>JAEWZS010000083.1 GCA_023458355.1 Bacillota bacterium | reverse complement strand
ACCTAAAAACGCCACGTCAATGTGCAGCGCACCCGATTCGATGGCTGCAGCACGGCCGCCGTGGGATCGGAAAATCACAGGGAAATCCATTAGTCCGCGCGATACTTCCTCCGCGAGTTTACCCCTTAGGCCGCTTGTTTCGATATGGTTGATTACGCCGTTTTTGATATGCTCAATCAGCGGCGCGTGGATGTCGGTTAGAGAGCTTGCTGCAAGCGTGAGATTTTTTAAACCCATGTTCGCAAGCACATCCATCACCATGTTCACGATATAGTCACCGTTTCTGAAATGATGATGGAAGGAAACCGTCATACCGTCTTTAAGCCCCGTGAGGCGTACAGCCTCCTCGATGCTTGCTACAACCTTATTCTGTTCGTACATGCGCGCACGGAACGTATCCGTATACTTTTGCTTAGCGCCTTTAAATGCACCGTTTAGCGCGGGTATTTCGCTAAAATGCGGAATGCTTTTAATATCCATGGTCATACCTCCTCGACGGGAACAAGATTCCCCGCCTCCGCAAGCTCTATCATGTGCTGCGCGCGAATGGCCACGGGCTTATCAATCATTTTGCCGTTGAGGCTCGCCACCCCACTGCCGCGCTTTTTTGCATCCTCAAGTGCCTGTATAATGGCATGCGCCTTTTCAAGATCCTTCTCCGAGGGCATGAATACCGCGTGTAGGGGCGGTATCTGGCGCGGATTGATTACGCTCTTGCCGTCGAACCCGAGCTTTTTAATGAGCGTCGCCTCCGCGATAAAGCCCTCCTCATTGTTGACATCGGAAAACACGGTATCGATGGCGTCGACACCCGCCGCGCGCGCGGCGTTTAAGAGCATGGAGCGCGCAAAGAAAAGCTCCGTACCGTCGCTTCTTGTGGTCTTAAGGTCGGTCACATAGTCCTCAGCGCCTAAGGCAATGGCAACAAGGCGCTTAGAGGAAGTGGCGATAGAGTAGGCGTTTAGTACACCCAATGCGCTTTCAATGGCCGCAACCATTTTGATGCTCCCAACCTCAATGCCGGCCTCACGCTCTATACGCTCTATCTCGCGCTCGCAATCGACAATATCCTTGGCTGTCTCGGTTTTCGGAAGGCGAATGGCGTTGGGCTTTGCACGCACGATTGCTTCAAGGTCCATGATGCCAAGGCCCGTAGTCAGGTCGTTGATACGAACAATCAGCTCCTTTTTGCCGTAGCGGAGCGATTTTAACGCATTGTAGACGAGAAAGCGCGCAGCATCCTTCTCGTTGATGGATACGGAATCCTCCAGGTCGAACATGATGGAATCGGAGCCGTAGATATGCGCATCGCGCACCATGCCGGGGTTATTGCCGGGCACAAACAGCATGCTTCGCCTTAACTGTTTCATTGCTTTGTCCCCCATGAATACTCGCTCGACTTCGCAGCACGAAATGCCGCAGCACTCACGCGTGCGCGAACGGTGCAGTCCAGTGCCCCCTTATCGACGGCGGTGACGGACGCATCGCTTACGTTAAGCTCCGCGAGCGTCTCGCGGATTACGCGCTCGATCTGCCTGCCGAACTGCTGCATGACGCTCGATGTAAGCGTCAGCTCGATGCCGCCCTTTTCGCGCGGCTCGACCGTCACGATGATGTCGCTCGACTCCATTGTGCCGGCGACGCCCGTTGTGATGATCTGCATGACTCTGCCTCCGTTATTTTAATGAAAGATGGTTTCCGGATAGGGTAAAAATAGAACTGTCCCAATTCTTACTTTACTATCGATTTATGGCGTTTACAAGTAGACGCCCAAAGGTATACTTGTATACCGTATTTGCGGTATTATAGCATCACGGTTAGAAGGCCTAACAAGCCCCTACACCGAAAGAACTGCGTTGTTTCTTGCCCCTTAGGCGAGGCACACTTATAATGGTACGAGAAACGATTCGGGAGGGCATAATGGAGAGATCCTATTTGAAAGCCGTTATCACCGAAAAGGCGGAACGCGCAGCGCGCAGCGGTCATCCGTGGGTATACGGTGAGGAGATTACAGAATTGAGCGGTACGCCGACAAACGGCGATATTGTAGACGTTTTAACCAAAAAAGGCCGCTGGCTTGGTGCGGGTTTTTATAACCTAAATTCGAAAATCCGCATACGTATCATTTCCCGCAACACCAACGACCGCTTTGACGCGGCGTTTTTTGAGCGCCGCATACGCCATGCCGTCGATTACCGCATTGCGGCGATGGGTGAGGATTTTTCCGCATGCCGTATCCTGTTTGGCGAGGCGGATTTTTTCCCCGGTTTGACAGTCGACAAATTTAACGACATTCTCGTGACCGAAGTGCTTTCCTACGGTATGGATAAGCGCAAAGATATGCTCTATCCCCTAATTGTAAAGGTATTGTCAGAGTCCGGTGTTATTGTACGCGCTATCTACGAGCGAAACGAGGATGCCTTGCGCGATAAGGAAGGCTTAACTAAGTATAAAGGCTTTTACCGCATGGAAGGCTTACGAGACGATCTTGACGGCCATGTAAGGATATGCGAAAACGGGATCTATTACGACGTAGATTATATAAACGGGCAGAAAACGGGGTTTTTCTTGGACCAGAAGTACAACCGCGCCGCAGCTGCAAGGCTCGCCAAAGGCCGGAGCGTACTCGACTGCTGCACCCATACAGGCGCGTTTGCGCTCAATGCTGCCAAAGCAGGCGCAAAAAAAGTAACAGCGCTCGATGTTTCGCAAGATGCACTCGATATGGCACAAAAAAATGCCGCATATAACGGCTTAGATGAAAGCATGCGCTTTATACGCGCGGATGTATTCGACTTTCTGACCGGTTTAATAGAATCAAAGAGCAAGGATTTCGATTTTATCATCCTTGACCCGCCCGCCTTCACCAAAAGCGGTGCAACGGTGAAAAACGCCTATCGTGGCTACAAGGAAATAAACCTCAAAGCCATGCGTGCGCTCCCGAGGGGCGGCTATCTCGCTACCTGCTCCTGCTCGCATTTTATGACGCGCGAGCTTTTTGAAAAGATGCTTACGGAAGCCTCGATTGATGCGGGTGTACAGTTAAAGTTAATCGAAGCCCGGCAGCAAGGCCCCGATCACCCGATACTGTGGGGCGTTCCGGAAACGAATTATTTGAAGTTTTACCTGTTTCAGGTGACATAAAAGCTTTCAACACAAAAGGGTATTTGCCGCAGCAAATACCCTTCTTGTTTATTCGATTATTCTTACTTACATACTTGCGGCGATCTTTGCAGCAAGCGCAACATTACTGTATACAAGCTCTATGTTCGCTGCAAGGCTCTTGCCGCCCGTCGCGTCCTTGATAGCAGCGAGTAGGAAGGGTGTAACGTCCTTGCCGTGGACACCTTGCCGTTTCGCTTCCTCGACGGCCTTTTCAATCATACCGTTGATATAGTCTTTATCCATGGAGTAGGCTTCGGGAATGGGGTTTACGATGAGTATGCCGCCCGCATAGTTAAGCTCGCGCTGTG
>JAEWZS010000082.1 GCA_023458355.1 Bacillota bacterium | reverse complement strand
TCACAAGGGTAAACAGCAGAAATACCGATCGTATGGCAGGGTCCTTCATGAAATAGCGAAAGCCGTCGCGAAGATCCTCGCCGTATTCTTTAAGGCTCGTTTTTTCCGCCTCGATGTATTCGAATTTTGCGTTGATGCGGCTTTCAAGCGCTGCGTCGATAAGGCTAGTCACGCCGTAGGCAGCAAGTATAAGCGGCATGCCGTAAGCGTCGAATAGCTTCATGGCGATAGGTGTTATGGCGACGCTGCATAGCGGGTAGATTACGTTTATAATTGCGTTGCCGCGCACATAGTTTTCGCGCGCCATAATCTGGGGGATCACGCTCGATGATGCGAGCTGCGAAACCACGCCAAAGGAGCTGATGAGCACGCAAAACACCATGTAGAGAATGTAATTGAACCCCCAAAGGTAAATGAGTACCGCGGCCAAAAAAAAGATCAGCGCGAGTATGACTTCGTTTTTCACGAGTACTTTGAGGGGATTGCTCCTGTCAATCACGGGGCCTATCACAAGCGGCAGCACAAACTGCGGCACCATGAAGACTGCCGCTAAAACTGCGCTTAAAGTTGTGGATTGCGTCTCCGAAAAACCCACGACGCTGAAAGCGACACCAAGCCCAACGCTTCCCGCGGCGGAGATAATCATGCCGATGAAGGCGAGCGTAAAATTGCGGTTCCAAAGCTTCGGCTGCATAGAGACTCCCCAATTCAACATACTTTCAAGATTATAGCACGGGTGAATATAGATGGAAAGAAGATCACTTAAGAATCTTTGGTTTAAGTAAATACTTAGAAAACGGACTCCACATATGCGTGCACAGAGAGGGACGTGAGTGCGGTTGAGTCACGATATTTGTATAGCTCGATATTGGGGATTTCTCACTCCGCTTCGCTCCGACGCCCGCAGGCTAGTGACAACGCAAGGCCAACGGCCTTGGCCCGAAGGGCTCCGGCTTCGCCGGACGCGTAGGGCGTCTCCCGCCCGAAGGCCGTTCGAAATGACAGATAAGCACAGGCCGGTAAAGCCCCTCGCAAGGCGGAAACCATTGCCAAATTGAGCGCGTGTGGTAGAATAAGGGCATGGAAATACCTTTGAAGAAAAAGCATGAATTTGAGATTGAGCTTTTATTTACGCTTCTTCTCATGCTGTTTGGCTACATACTGCTGCACGATCTGTTGGGCGGTACTTTTTTTGCGCATTCCGATTGGGATAGCTATACGCTGCAGGCGCTTGCATGGCGAGAGGGCAGCGCAGGCTTGGGGCAAAACTACGAATGGCTCGAACTTGCTTTTTATAACGGCGACTGGTTTGTTTCCTTCCCGCCGCTCCCCTCTGTAGTGATGCTGCCGCTCACGTTTTTGTTTGGCGCGAATACGCCCAATAACCTTGTGATGGTCGTTTACGCCATGCTGACCGTAACGCTCGCCTATAAGATTTTGCGCTTTCAAGGTACAAGCCCAGCGTCGTCCGGCTTCTTAGCACTTTTCTACGTATTAGGCAGCAACATGCTTTGGATGAGCACAAACGGTGGGGTATGGTTTCAGGCACAATCGCTCAATTTGCTTTTGCTCACATGGATGGCGTACGCAGCCCTTATGGGCAGGCGTGTGCTTGCCTATGCGCTTGCTGCACTTGCGGTTGGGTGTAGGCCGTTTTCTGTTGTAGCGTTTTTGCCGTTGTTTGTGTATTTTTACTCGTTCGACAAGTCAGCGGGTAAGGACTTTATAAAAACCGCGCTGCAACAGGTCAAATGTCTCATTATTCCGGCTTTTATCGCCTTCACATACATGTGGTACAACTATATCCGTTTCCAAAACCCGCTCGAGTTTGGGCACAACTATTTAATAGAATTTTTGGAATCGCCCGAGGGTCAGTTCTCGCTTTCCTATGTGCCGCAAAACCTATTTCACCTGTTTTTCCGCCCGGTAACGCTAAGTGTAGACATGCGGCTTCGTTTCACCTATTTCGACGGTTTCATGTTCTATATCGCCAATCCCTTATTTTTACTCATGTTCATCCGCATTGTGAAGGACAGTATAAAAAAGCGCATGAGCGCTTTTAAGATTTCTTTACTTATTGCAACAGCGCTTAACATAGTTCTTTTATGTGCGCATAAAACCTTGGGCGGCTGGCAGTTTGGGGCACGCTATACCGTGGACATGCTGCCGTACGCGCTTCTTTATATTATAGCGGACGGTGCATGGGAGCTAAAACGACATGAGAAGTTCATCGCGCTCATGGGCATTCTATTTAACGTATACGGCGCGCTCGCCATTAACTTTATTTATTAATAAACTGTAAGGAGAAGAATATGGTCATCATCGAAATGGAAAACGGAAAGAAGATTAAACTTGAGCTCGACAGGTCCTCAGCACCCAATACGGTCAACAATTTCCTTACCCTCGCGCAAAACGGTTATTACAATGGGCTCACGTTTCACCGTGTCATAAAGGGCTTCATGATACAGGGCGGCTGCCCCCAAGGCTCCGGTATGGGCGGACCCGGTTATTCAATTAAGGGCGAGTTTACGGCAAACGGCGTTGAGAACAAAATCGTTCATAAGCGCGGCGTTATCTCCATGGCGCGCTCCCAACATAAGGATTCCGCAGGCTCGCAGTTTTTCATTATGCATGCGGATGCACCGCATCTGGACGGTCAATACGCTGCCTTCGGGCATGTTGTAGAGGGCATCGAGGTCGTGGATGAAATCGCTTCCGCTGCGACCGATTATTCCGACCGCCCCAAGGCTGACGTGCGAATCGATAAAATTACACTTGAAAATGAACCTCCGTTTGAGGCACCTCAAAAAGCGTGAAACAGCTCACGGTACATACGTCAACGCCATATGACGTGCTCGTGGGAAGCGGCATTATGCAAGAGCTTCCCGCGCAGCTTAGGCTGCGCTTTGAAGGCGCGCGAATTTTCGTTGTCATGGATGAAACGGTACTTAATTTGCACGGCAACGCGCTTGTAGAGTTGCTTCGAATTGCGGGCTTAACGGCATATATGCATGCATTTCCGGCAGGAGAGGTACACAAAAACCACGAAACGCTTATGAAAGTCTATGCCGAAATGGCAAAGCGGGAGCTTAGCCGCACGGACGTAGTTCTCGCATTCGGCGGCGGTGTGGTGGGGGATATGGCGGGCTTTGCCGCATCCACGTACATGCGCGGCCTGCCTTTGGTTATGGTGCCCACGACAATTCTTGCGATGGCAGATAGCTCGATCGGCGGTAAAACGGCGGTCAATTTGCCTTATGTAAAAAACCTTGTGGGCACGTTTTCTCAGCCGCGTCTGGTGATTTGCGATACGGATTATGTAACGACGCTCCCGAAGCGAGAATACCGTGCAGGCTATGCGGAAGTGATTAAATGTGCCGCCATAGGCGAAGCGGATGCTTTTTCCCGTCTTGAGCACGACGATATGAGCGACGAGGAAGCCATATTTATGGCGCTTCAAGTTAAAGCCGCCCTCGTTGAAGCTGACGAGTTTGATCGAGGTGAAAGAAGGCTTTTAAACTTCGGACATACCGTGGGCCATGCGGTGGAAAGCGCATCAGGCTATACCTTGCGGCACGGCGAAGCCGTATCTATCGGCATGATCGCCATAACGAAAACGGGCGAAAAGCTAGGCATTACGCAAAACGGCACCGCGGCACGGCTTACGGCACTTCTTCAATCCTACAACCTGCCCGTGAAGTACGATGGCAATAAACAGGATGTTTATAAAAACCTCGTGTACGACAAAAAAAACGAGGGCGACATGATAGATGCAGTGCTCTTAGATAAAATCGGCACCGCAGTGCGGCAAAAGCTTAAGCGCGAGGAGCTTGGTCTATGATAGAGCGCATTATTTACAATAGACCGCTTCGTGGTGAAACGGATGCTATACCGTCCAAAAGCGTTTCACACAGGGCACTCATCTGTGCTTTTTTGGCGGAAGGCAACAGCCGCGTTGAGCATGTTTTAGATTGCGAAGATATAACAGCCACGAAGCGCTGCCTTACTGCGCTAAAAGCTGGCAGGGTTATGGACGCAGGGGAGAGCGCAACGACGATGCGGCTTTTGATACCGCTTTCACTGCTGTATGGCGGAGGACGGTTTTTGATGGGAGGAAGCCTTGTCGGACGTCCCATTGAGCCATATTCTGAGTCGCTCGATGCAAAGCTATATAGAAACGGGAATGAGATCATCGTCACAGGCGATCTTATGCCGGGTGAATATTACATACGCGGCGACGTCAGTTCCCAGTTTGTATCGGGGCTGCTTTTTGCCTTGCCGCTTTTAGAAGGCGACAGTTTTTTGCATGTGAAAGGAAAGCTGCAGTCCCGCCCGTATGTGGAGCTGACGCGCGATATCATGGCACAATTTCAGGTTTTTACCGAGGTTTGCGACGACGGTTTTTTTATTAAGGGCAACCAAAGCTACAAAACTACCGATTTATATGTAGAGGGGGATTGGACGTATGCTTCAAACTTCCTCGTTGCAAACCGCTTAGGCGGAAATGTGAAACTCAACGGCCTCAATTATAATTCACTGCAGGGTGACAGGCAGGTCTTACATGCGCTTGATATGGATGAGATTGATATTAGCGATATGCCTGACGTGTTCCCGGCACTTGCCGTCAACGCCTGCGCGAAAGCCGGTGTAACGCGCATAACGGGCGGGCGCAGGCTCCGCTTTAAGGAAAGTGACCGTTTAAGCGTTATGGCGAATGAGCTAAGTAAGCTTGGTGCGGATTTAGAGGAAGAGGACGACAGTCTGCTTGTGCGCGGTACGGGGCACTTGAAGGGCGGCAAGGCGGATTCACACAACGATCACCGTGTAGCGATGGCGCTTTCTATTGCCGCGGCTATCTGCGATGAACCGGTAAGGTTAACGGGAAGCGAATCCGTTAAAAAAAGCGCACCGCGCTTTTTTGAAACGCTTAAAGCATTGGGCGGCACGGATTGACCAATTTGGGGGTGTAAAATGAACACATGGGGGAATCGCATTAAGCTTACCTTGTTCGGCACGTCGCACGGCGCGGCCTTAGGCTGTGTACTCGACAATATAAAACCCGGGCTTAAGCTTGACTTTAGCGCAATCGACGAAGAGTTGAGCCGCCGAGCACCCCGTGCGGATAAACCGAGTACAGCGCGAAAAGAGCCTGATCGCTATGAGCTTCTTTCGGGTGTATATAACGGATATACGGACGGCACGCCGATTTGCGCCGTATTTAAAAATATCGATGCGCGACAGGAAGAATACCCTTACCCGCAAGTACCTCGTCCTTCTCATGCGGATTATGCTGCATCAACAAAATACAATGGCTTTAACGATCCGCGCGGGGGCGGCATGTTCTCCGGTCGCATGACGCTTCCTCTTGTTTTTTCAGGAGCGGTGGCGCGTCAATACCTTATAGATAAGGGCGTTACCGTCAAAGCACATGTGCTTATGATCGGTGGCGTATCAGACGAGAATTTTGACCCCATATATGTGAATGCGGCGCAGTTAACTGCACTTGACCCTTACTTTCCTCTACTCAATAGCGATATACGCGAAAAAATGGAGCATGCGCTTACTTTAGCACGTGAGGATAATGACTCTTTGGGCTGCGCTGCAGAATGTGCTGCAGTGGGGCTTCCTGTAGGCCTTGGCGAGCCTTTTTTTCAGTCGCTTGAAAGCTCAATCGCTTCGCTTTTGTTTAGCGTGCCCGCCGTGAAAGGTGTGGAGTTTGGCGCGGGCTTCGCATTTTCTAAAGCTAAGGGGAGCGAAGTAAATGACGGATTTTATGTTGAAAACGATACGGTGAAAACGCTTACGAACCATAGCGGCGGCATCAACGGCGGTATGGCAAACGGAATGCCTCTCATCGTCCGCACGGCGTTTAGGCCCGTCCCGACCATAGCAAAAGCGCAGCAAAGTGTGAACCTGACTACGATGGAAATAGAAACTTTACGCCATGTGGGCAGGCATGACGCCTGTATTTTGCCAAGGGGGCTTATTGCGGTGGAAGCCGCTGTTTGCCTTGCCCTCTTGGACGCATTTGGAGGTAGTTGATGGAACGGGGTTTATGCTTCATGAAGGAACTTCGGCAGGAGATTGAAAAAATCGACGCGGATATGATATCACTTGTGGAAAAACGCATGGAGTTGGTGCGTAACATGGGCGGGATCAAACGCGAAAACGGATTGCCCGTTTACGACCCTGCACGCGAGCGTGAGCTGTTTGAGCTTTACAAGCAGCATGTAGAAAATCCCGAGAACCTCGATTATATGCAGTCGATCATGCTTAGTGTGCTCCGTGCGTCCAAAAGGGAACAGCGGCGCGCGCTCAATGTGTATTTTGTGGGTATGCCCGGCTCCGGCAAATCTAAAATCGCCAGGAAAGTTGCGCATCTCGTCAGCAAAAATATTTTAGATACTGATGAGATGGTCGAAACCGAGGCAGGGAAAAGCATTCCGGAGATATTCTTTGAGCATGGTGAACAGGAGTTTCGTCGGCTTGAGGCAATCATGGCAAAACGCGCTGCTATACGCGGATACAGCATCGTGGCAACCGGCGGCGGGATACTTACTATCCCCGGTAACTTTGATGTGATGAAGGGCAGCGGCCGCATCGTATTCCTCGACAAGTCCCTTGAGGAGCTATATAAACAGGATATCTCCGGCAGACCGCTTTTAAAGCACGGCAAGGCGGATATTGAAAAATTGTATTACGAGCGCCGCGAGACGTATTTAAACGCTGCGGATTTAATAATTGATCCGGATACGCCGGACGCGATGCAGATGCTCATTGATTATTGTGGGGAATAGCTCGTTTCAAAAAAGTGACCTGAGGTAGTCCTCCATAAGACAGCACGAACAATACGGGGAGCTGCCAAGCAGGATGACTAAGAAGCGGGCGTGTTATCCGAAAGGATGATGCGCTTGTTTTTTATTGACTTCACTTCTGGCCAAGTTGGCCTGAGGTCGCAAGGGTTTTGGGCTAGCCCCAACAAGCACGATTTTTTGCAGTTTTGCCGCAAGACAAAACGCAGAAAATTAGCGAGTGTATTGACACTCGCATTGCTTGCCGTTTAGCGTGTTGCCTTTTTCTGCTCGGCGCGCAGCCGTCTCTTAACTCGACAAGTTTCGCGGCGCGTGGTAGAATTTTCAAAACATCTTACGGAAAGGATGCCTGTCATGCTCCGTATTGCCATTTGTGATGATATGCCTAATGAGCTTGCCGTTTTAGAAGCGATGGCGGGCGAATATATAAAATCGTGCGGCTTGGACGCGGAGCTTAAGCAGTTTTCCCACCCTGACAAGCTTCTTGAAGCCTGCCAAACCGAAAGCTTTCATCTTTACATATTGGATATCGTCATGCCCATGGTCAGCGGCATCGAGCTTGGCAAAGAAATTCGCCGCTTCGACCGCGAGGCGCAGATCATATACGCCACCACAGAGCCTCAATTTGCTTTGCAGGCCTACGCCGCAAGCCCCGTCAACTACTTGATCAAGCCCGTCGATAAACAGCAATTGTTTTCTACCCTCGCTTTTGCCATCTCGAAAATAGACTTGTCCGAGGCGCAGACCTTTACCGCTAAAACCGCTGAGAGCTTGAGAGTGCTCAAGCTTTCGGATATCCTTTGCTGCGAGTATCGCAATCATGCCGTCATTTTCACCATGGCCGACGGTGAGGAGGTAATAAGCCGCACCATACGGGAAAGCTTTGCGGACTATAGCTTGCCCCTACAAAAGGCCGCGTATATTTTGCAATGCCACACCTCGTATCTTATCAATATGCGGCGGGTGGAACACTTTACAAAGGATAGCTTTACTTTGCGCGGCGGGAAGGTCGTTCCCATTGCGGCCAAGCAATACCCTGCGGTGCGCGATGCGTATATGGACTATCTGATGGCAAAGGAGGCGCGGGCATGAACTTACTTTTCCCAAACGTTTTGCGCTCTGTCATCACCGATGTCATGCTCATACTCTTGATCTCCGTCATGGCAACACCAAAATACAAAAACAAGCTTGTGTATGTTTTTGCGACAGCCGTCATACTGGTGGGGAACGTCGGCGCGAATTACTTTTTTTATCTGACGGAGAACTATACCGCCGTATTTTATGTTGACCTTGCCATGAACTTGGTGATCGGGATCGCCCTCAAGCCTCTTTTTGCCGATAAGATCATGCAATGGTGCTTCAGCTATATTACCATGCTGAACATCTTTATCGTGGTGGTGTTTTTAAGCTATATATTTTCCGATATTTTCCCGTGGCCGGTCTATGGCAATATACTTTTGCGCTTGATTCTCTTTTCTTTCGTCATTGCCGTGTTTTACAAGCGGGTATCAAAGCTGTATAAAAACGTGCTGGATTATTGGCATATCTATATACTGCCCGTTGCCGCGCTTTTGGCTTGCTTTTTGAGGTATCTTTTCGGAGGCGATATTCGGGATATGCTGAGCGAGCACTATGTGCCGCTTATGTTTCTCATACTTTTAGGCTTGTCGATCTATATTTCCATCATCCATTCGCTCAAAACCATAACAAAGCAATACGCCATGCGCGAGGAAACAAGGAAGATGCAGGCGGAGCAGGAGTATCTGCAATTGGCCGCAAGAAGCATGGCGGAACGGCTAAATCTTATGGAGGAGGCTTCGGCGCAAAACAGCCGTGCCGCGCACGACCGCCGCCATTTCAACAATGTGCTTTTAGAGCTTTTGGAACAAGGGAAGGTCGGCGATGCCGCCGCTTTGCTGCAAAATCAAAACCAAATGACGCATCATAGCGGCAGGGTCTACTGCGAAAACCTTGCCGTCAACGCCGCCGTTTGCCACTATGTAAAGCTTGCGGAGCAGGCGGGCATTTCCACAAAGATAGAACTGGATATCCCAAAAGAATTGACTGTGGATTCTTTGGAGCTCTCCATGGTGGTATCAAACCTTTTGGAAAACGCGATCCAAGCTTGCTTGAAGCTATCGGACGGCAAGCCGATCATCCATTTTGTTTGCCGCAATATGGGGCGCTTGCTTTTGGGAATAGAAAACCCCTGCGCGCAAGGAATCGCTTTTGATGAAACCGGCTATCCCGTCGCTTTTGAGGATGGACACGGCTTAGGCAGTAAAAGCGTCATTGCGTTTGCAAAGAAATACGATGGCGAGCTTCTGTACAAAGTAGAAAACGGCTCTTTCCGCGTCCGTTTGCTGGTGTAAAAAAAGGCGTTTTTCTCTGTCAAGAGAATATTTTGTTTAAATTGCTGTTTTTAAGTGTAAAAATGAGTCTTTTAAGTGTAAAGGCTCATTTTTTTGCTTTCATAGGTTATCCTCAATGCGAAAATTTGCAAAAAATCTTGCCCTATCGGAGGAAATACCTATGAAAACAAGAGTTCTCTCGCTGCTGCTCGTAGCCTGCATGGTGCTCTCGGCTGCACTGCTGCTTTTAGGGTGCACGCAAAAGGGCGGCACACCTGCTACAAGCGCGCCGAATGCTGCACCCGCTTTGTGGGAGGCGGGGAGCACGCGCAATAAAATCGTCGTCGTAAGCGATGTCCACCTCGGCATCGACGACCGCTATACCGAAACGCTCGAAAACCGTCCGTTTTTTATCGAGTTTTTGCGCCGCTTGCAAAGCACCGCGGATGTGCGGGAGCTGGTGATCAACGGCGATTTTCTGGACGATTGGTTTTTGCCGGTCTATTACCCCGTCTACACGGATATAGCGCAGTTTTATAAAGACGCGATCGCCACCAATCAAACCGTTTTCGATGAGCTTAACAATGTGATAAAAAGCGGCATCAAGCTTGTTTACATACCCGGCAACCATGATATGACGCTCGCTGCGGATATCCTGCAAGAAGCGATCCCCAACCTTGTTCAAGCGCGGGATACTCAAGGCCTCGGCGTTTATTACACGGGCGACAGAAACGAGATCGTAATCGAGCACGGCCACCGTTATGATGTGTTTTCCGCGCCGGATACGGTCACAAACGCGGAGCTTTGCGGCAATGACGATACCATTTTCCCCGCCGGTTATTTCTATGCCCGCTATGCGGCAACGTGGGTGCTCGAAGGAAAGCCGCAGGTCGAAAAGGATTTGCCGGTGATCACAAATGTGCCGGATAAATCCAATGCGGATCAATACGGTGCCTATATGTATTATATGATCCTCAAAACCGTATCCGAGCGCATGACGCCCAACGAAGGCCTTGAGGAAAAAATATTCGATATGCGCATCGCGGGCTTTGATGATGCCTATACCTATTTGGACTTCTACCCCGCACAGCAGGCGGACGGTATGATATCCGCGCCTGTGCTGTTTAAAAACATACAGCGCACATGGGCGGAGCGCCAAACGATCAACAAGGTCAAGTTCCAAAACAGCTTCCTTGAGGCGGTTGCGGGAACCTTGGACTGGGCGTATTTTGCCCAGCAGGCAAGGGTACAGTATCTGGATGATCCCAATGAAAACGCGGAGGTGGTCGTATTCGGCCATACGCATGTACCCTCATATTATGCCATGGATAACGGAAAATATTATATCAATGAGGGCACATGGATCGACCATAACGCTGACCATCCCGAAGCCACGCGTACATTTGCTGTCATAACCACGGGCGAAAAGACCGCTGTTGGGCTGTACAAGTATGAGGAAAACGGCTCCGTGGCCGATATTGCCGCAAGCGTCGGCGGAGGAAAATAGGAACTTACCTCTGAGGAAAGCCCTGTCGCCAATGTGTCCTCGCCGGAAGGAGCGTGATCGCATGGAAAATCCTCGGCGCAGGCAGGAAGATACGCCTCTTTCTGCTCCCAATGCGCAAGGCAATGTGTGGCCCAAACAGGCTTGTCCGGCTTTTGAGCCGAGAGCCGGTGCACCGGAGGGCTTACGGCAATGCTGGTATTGCCGATGTGCCGATTTTCATTTGGACAAGCCCCGTTCCTTAGATGTGGGCGTATGCTACTGGCCGAAAAAAGTATTATAATGTGAGGATAAAAATAACATGAGAAAAAGAATTTCAGGTATTCTGCTTTCGGTGTGCATGGTGCTGGCCCTGCTGCCCACGGTGGCGTTGGCGAGTCCGGTAAGCTACGGCATATGGGTGGGTTCGACCGAAGTCACAAGCGATAACGCAGGCAACGTGACAGGCGACGGCATCGACGGCATCGTCACTTATGATGCGAATAGCAACACCCTGACGCTAAACGGCGCGACTATTACAAAAACGTACGACTACCTTAATACTGCCATTTCAAGTTTCCAAGGCGAGTCCTGCGATCTGAATATTAACCTTGTCGGGAGCAACACCATTACCATCAGCAGTGGTGCAATTTCCGCGAAGGGTGTGGCCGGGATTTACGCTCGCAATGTGAGCATTAAAGGCACGGCGGGCAGCAGTCTTTCCGTCAGCATCCCCTTTTCGTCCGAACAGTACAACATTTGCATTTATGGGGCGAAAGGAGTGGCAATCGAGAATTGCACGGTAACGGCTACGACGGGCAACTCTACAGGGATTTCAGGGAGTTCAAACAACCCATGCATCGGCATTAACGCTAGCAGTGGCCCTCTTTCTATTAAAAACGCCACCGTTACCGCCAACGCCGGAAACACGAAGCAATTTAGCCGTGGCATACAGGTTTATAACGGCTCTCTTTCCATTGAGAACTCCACTGTTACCGCAAATGGTGGGAACGGCGAATACGGTAGCTATGGCATAAGCGCCTCATATGCCCCTTCTACCACGATTTCCGCCTCCACCGTTACCGCCACAGGAAACACAAGCGCACTTTATTTCACGAACGTCAGCGGCGTATTCGTTGCGCCGACCGCCTCAGGGCATACGGCGACTGCCTCGGCGGATAAATCAGGCGCAGACGCAGCTTCCGTCAACGTCACCGATACGAGTGTTTATGGAGTGGGTAACACCTATAAGTTTGTGCAAATTGCCCCGGCATCTCTGTCTCAACCTGTCATCGGCACGCTGGCGATTTCCGATTCCATTTCCTTTATAGCGGGGCATAATTATATGGTGAGCGACCTTGACAGCTACAGGCCAACCATCACGCCTAACGAGGCGACGATTACAGCGGAAGGCTGGCAGCAATGCGTTGAATTCGGCACTAACTCTAGCGATTGGTCAAATTGGTTGTTTGGAGTGCTTTCACCCGAAACCGGAAGCACCTATAAGCTGCGCTATTACGCAACATATTCGGGCGGCACAATTTACTCCAACGAAGTGACGCTTAACGTAGTCGGCAACACGACTACGCTTACGCTGGCAACAACGCCCGAAAATCAGCAAACTGCGGGAAAACCCGTCACCTTGACCGCAACCCTCACGGGCTTTTTCCCGGGCCCCGGTGTCAGCGGGCAGGCAATTATGTTTAAAAACGGAGGAGCGCCCTTCGGCAATGCAGCCCTAAACGCCGCTGGCGTGGCTATATTTTCCTGGACGCCTCCCGGCACGGGAACCTATTCCCTAACCGCTGAATATTATGGCTCTATTTACAACACCCCTGCCACCTCTGAGGCGGTGAACTATACCATCGGAACCTCACCCCTTCCCACGGCGGCAGCGTATGCGACAGACGCAGCCCACGGCACGGACTATGTACTGGATAGCACCAGTAAAATCCTTACCATCAAAACCAACAAGGGCGCGGCCTTCTGGTCGGCGAGTGGCACAGATTACCTAGACTACACCATCCTGCTGGCAAACAATGTGGATGTGAGCGGCTTCAAATGGACGCCGGTAGGCGACTCCATCCCCTATTTCACCGGCACCTTTGACGGGCAGGGGCACAGCATCACAGGGCTGACGGCAAGCGCTGATTCCTATGCCGGTCTGTTCAATCACACATCCAAAGCGACAATCAAGAACCTCTGCCTTTCGGGCAGTGTCCAGATCAGCAACAGCTCGGAGGGCAGCTATGGCGGCGCGCTTGTGGGGTACGCAGCGAGGAGTACCATCGCCAACTGTTGCAGCCACACAGACGTCACCGCGACGAGCATCGGGCCGGATTACAATACCACTGCCTGTGCCGGAGGACTTGTGGGCATCGCAAGTTCAGCAACCGTCATCACCAACTGCTTTAACACCGGCAGCATCCGCGCGACCGCATCAGGCACGGGCGACTCCTATGCTTATGCCGGTGGCATTGCAGGTGATAACTATCAAAGTAACGTCGTCAACTGTTACAGCATCGGCAGTGTAACGGCGGCAAACGCCAGTAACAGCTATGCGGGCGGCGTGGTTGGCCGCAGCGGGAACAACGGTACCGCCACCGTCAAGAATTGCTATTATTTAAACGGCACGGCAAATAAAGGAATTGGAAACGTGTGGGGTTCGGTACCCACAATAATCACCGGCTGCGGCACAGTTGGCGGCGATAAAACTACGCTGACGGCGGGGACGGCGGTGCAGTTTGAAGCTGAGCAAACCCTCGCAAGCTATGCCGATACCCTGCTGAACGCCCTGAACGGCTGGGTCAATGATAAAGCAAGTGCCGACTACAACACATGGCAGGCCGACAGCGCAGGCAGCCCCGTAAACGGCGGCTACCCAGTGCTCACCGCGGCGTGGGGCTCTCTTAATTTGACCGGCGTGGGCTGTAACGTGGCCGCCGGGACGATCACCTGCACGACTGTCAATATGCAGTACAGTCTGGACGGCGGCGGCACATGGCAGGACTGCGCGGCGGGAAATACCACCGGACTGACCTTTGCCGCTGGCACAGTCAAGGTTCGCCAAAAGGACAAAACGGCAAATGAACACACCGTCATCACCATCGCCGCTCCGGTGGCCTCCAACGCCCCGACGCTGGGAAGCAAGACCTATAATAGCGTGACGCTGACCGCTATGCCGGGCTATGAATATTCCAAGGATGGCGGTGCAACTTGGCAGAACAGCAACCTGTTTTCCAGCCTGAGCAGCAGCACTGCATACAGCTTTGTGACCAGGATTAAGGCCACCGCCACCGCGCTGCCCGGCACCGTCAGCTCGGCGCTCAACATCACAACGAATGAGGCACCCTCTGGCAATGACGGCTCCAATGGCGGCGGCTCTAATACTCCGCCCGCAGCCGCTACAATCTACAATGACCCCTCGCAGCCCAAAGCGACCATTTGGCTCAGCGGCAGCGGGCTAAGCCAAGGCGAACTACTGCTTACTCCCGCGCTCACAAAAGGCGGTGATTACAACGCCTTCTTCAAGCTGGCCGATGAAGCCGATATTGTGCGCATCTATGATGTTTCCCTAAAAAGCGGCAAAAAGCCTGCGGGCAAGGATATGAGCCTTACCTTTGATCTCGGTGCGCAATACGCGGGGCAAAGCTTTACGTTGGTGCATAAAAAAGCAGACGGCACCTTTGAATACTTTTTTGCCACGGCGGACGCGCGCGGCATTGTAAGCTTTGGCCCCTTGGCCGAGCTTTCCCCCTTCATGCTGGTAAAGGGGAAAATACCGTATACACCGCTCTATGGAATTGTGGAAGTTCCCAAAACGGGCGATTCCGCCGCCTCCATTGGGTTTGCTTTCATTTCCATGAGCATACTCTTAAGCGCCCTATGGCTCATGCGCCAAAGCAAATCCAAGCGCACATAACCACAACGCACAAAGCATTCAGGCGGTCTTAACAGGGCCGCCTGCTTTTTAACCCCGAAACCGGAAGAATGTCACGGGGTACGCCCCTTGATAATCCCGTGAATTATACCATCAGCTTAGAATCCATCTTTTTCGGCAACAATCCAATTCATGGGAAAGAGTACGGAAGAAATGAAGTTCCCGCCGCGCTTTTTTGTTGCACTCGACACGAAAAGTGAGAACAAGGGCTTACTTTTACGTACCACCGAATCGCTTGATGCACAGACGTACCGTAATTTTGCGTTCGGGCACGACCCAAAAGGAGAGACGTACGATTATATTTTGTACATTTCCGAGGGAGATACGCTTACGCCGGACGCACTGACTTGCCTTGCGGATGCCACATTAGAAAACAATTGGCCGGATATGCTTTTTGCCGATGAGGATGTGATGGGCTTTGACAACGTGCATCATGCACCATATGGTAAGCCCACGTTCAACCCCATAACGCTTCTGAGCTACAACTGTATAGGCCGACCTTTGGCAGTGCGGCGCGAGATAGACGAAAGCTGTAGTGAAGTAGAGAAAAACTATGCAAACGGCGAGTATCAATACGCTCTTTTTTGTGCCGCAAAGAGCAGTTCTATCGTGCATATAGAAAAAACGCTTTATTCGCGCCGCGTACACTTGGGAGATGTGGATTTTCGTTTAGGCAGATCGTTTATTGAAGCATACCTAAAAGAAAAACGCATGGAGGGATTTGTAGCAAAAGGCATGTATGAGGGGAGCTTTCGCATTGCGGCAGCACCGAAAAAGAACCCTCTCGTTGCCGTGATCATCGTCGCTTCCGGTCACCTTGCTGCGCTTCGAAGATTCCTTGAAAGCTTGGAAGAAAATACCGTTTATGACAATTACCGTATCGCGGTCGTTGTTACAATACCTCTTATGGAGCCTCTTAAAACCTATTTACACCTGCTTGAAAAAAACGGTGCGGTGTATGTTATAGACTGTAACGGTCTTAACCCTGATTTAGCACGCAATGCTGCTGCTAAAAAAATACGATGCGATGCACTTTTGTTTATGGATGAGCAAGCGGAAATCGTATACGCTTATTGGCTCGATGCACTATTGGAACAGCTTTGTAGAGTCGGTGCAGCTGCCGTAAGCGGCAAGCTGATAGGGGAAAACGACGTTCTTGTGCAAGAGCCGTACAACGGTTCGACAGACGATAAACACGACAAAGTGAAAAACAGAATTGTGAACACCATACGTGGTGTAAAAACGCTCGACAAACGTTTACTTTTGGTACGACGCAAGCCTTTTTTAAAAGTGGGCGGTTTTGTAAACGGCAGTACGGATGAACTTTATGCGAAGCTTGTTCAAGTCGGACATTTTTTAATTTACACGCCCTTTTGCAAAGTAAAGGTACACGGCGGTGACTTTTGACATAGATGTAAACTTATGGTCAAATAAGCCTTGGGTACTTGTGTAAAGGGTAACATACGGATAAAATAAGATAGATAGAGTTGACCTCTTTAGAGGAGGAAATGCCTTGAACATAGGTGAATTTTCAGATTCATTTCTCCCAATCGTAGACGGCGTAGGACGCGTCGTCTATAACTATGCCGTTACATTATCGCTTAAGGGTCACGATTGCTATGTGATAACGCCCGCCAACGATACGGGCTATCGCGGCAGGTTCCCTTTTGAGATCGTGGATTTCTCGGGTGTTACCGTACCCGGCTCTCCGCAATACCGTGCGGGTATCGCGTTGCTCGACAGGCATTATTTCGAAAGGATGCGCTATGTACCTCTTGACATTGTGCATGCACATGATCCTTTCACGGCGGGGCAAGAGGCGCTTCGCGTTGCTATGAAACGCGACATACCGATTGTTGGCACATTCCATTCCAAGTATTACGACGATTTCTATAAGGGCACAGGCAAAGTGCTCGCTACACTTGGCGTGCGCTATGTTGTGGATTTTTACTCGCGCTGCGATGAGGTATGGGCAGTGAGCCAGTCTTCAGCGGATGTTCTGCATGATTACGGCTTTAAGGGCGAAGTGCATGTGATGCCAAACGGCACAGAAATAAGAGACTGCCGTGCAGAAGACCTAAAGCTCGTTAATGAACGCTTCCAACTCGGAGACGGCAAGCCTGTGCTTTTGTTCGTCGGGCAGATTAACTGGAAGAAGAATATTTTGCGCATCCTGGAGGCTGCGGCGATTTTAAAGTCACGCGGTGAGGATTTTTGGCTTGTACTTGCAGGGCAGGGCCCTGACGAGGAGGATATCCGCGCGAAAGTGCTGGAATTGGGCCTTACAGAAAGTACTGTATTTACCGGCCACCTTAAAGAAACAGCGCTCCTTGACGGACTTTACCAACGGGCATCGGTTTTTGTGTTTCCCTCCATTTACGATAACGCTCCGATGGTGCTGCGCGAGGCGGCCGCCATGGAGACACCGAGCGTTTTGACGCGCGGCAGCTGTGCAGCGGAGGTAGTAACAGACGGTGAAAACGGCCTTCTAGCCGAGGACTCGTCACAAGACCTTGCCGATGTGCTTTTAAAAAATATGCATGATGTAGATCGCTTAAAAGCCCTTGGTGCAGCCGCCAAAAAAACCATTGCCGTACCGTGGGACGGCATCATCGATATGGCACTTGAGCGCTATAAGAACCTTATCAAAGCTTCCAAGAGCGACGATATGAAAAAGCGCCACGATATCATCCGCGCTATGCTCTCGGAGAAGTAAACTTTAGGGAAACAAACATGAAGAAAACGTTAATGCTAATAGCGGCGGCTGCTGCCGTTCTATTAGCGCCGCTCGCAAATGCCTATGCGCACATATCAAATCCGCCCGATTATCTGGAGCAGTATGCACAATATGTGGCTGAGCATCCGGAGCTTACAGTCTACGAGCGCCGGCTTGTGCTCGAGCTGAAGCTTTACGAAGAGAATTATATTAATGCGGATGTCGTAAAAGATCCTAAGAACTTATGTGTGTACCTAAGCAAGCATTTTGCACTCCCTGAGGGCTATGAGCCCAGAGCACTTGTTGCTGTTAACGAAGCATACGCCATGCCGGGTGTAACACTCCGCTTGGATTGCTATGTCGCGTTTTTAAAAATGGCGCGCGCGATGGGAAAAGACGGTCTTTGTGCATTCATTAAGAGCGGTTACCGCATTAACAAACCCAATGACGATCCTTTTGATATGTGGAATGCATGGCCGGGTCATTCCGAGCACCAGACAGGACTAGCATTTGACCTAAGGCTTAAGGACAGGACGCATACGCTTCTTCGTAATTACGAATACGAAAAAACCGCAGAATATGCGTGGCTTATGCAAAACGCGCATACATACGGTTTCATTTTAAGCTACCCCGAGGGGAAGGAAGCTATAACGGGCTTTTACTTTGAACCCTGGCATTGGCGCTATGTCGGCGTCACAACAGCAACGGATATGAAGGAAAAAGGCTATTTGACATTCCCCGAATACTGGGTAGACTGTTTGCAAATTGATGATAGCACGGAGATTTTCTCGTACACAGTCCCCATGCGACCTTTTCCCGATTTATGTGGGCATTTCTATGCGGAGGAGAGGTAGGAGCAGAATATTCCCCTCCTTGGAGGGGTGCCCCGTAGGGGTGGGGTGGTTCGCTTTTACCGTAACGCATGTATGAAAAAGCAAAAATCTAAAAGCAAAAAGCGCATGGTCGTCATTTTACTCTTGCTGCTTCTAATTATTTTATCTCCGTTTATCATAAACGGGATTGTTATAGGAGTATCGAGGCCTTATATACTTTCGCCACAGGACGTTGAAAATATTGATGCCGACTGCATTTTAGTATTGGGCGCAAAGGTAAGGAAAAACGGAAATCTATCTGCAATGCTGGAGGATCGTGTGCTACAGGGTATCAGCCTATATGAGGCAGGGGTTTCAGACAGGATTTTGATGAGCGGCGACCATGGCACACCGGGGTACGACGAAGTAAATCATATGAAGCAGTATGCAGTGAATCAGGGCATTCAAGAGGAGCATGTATTTATGGATCACGCAGGTTTTTCGACGTATGAATCCATGTACCGCGCAAGGGATGTCTTTCAAGCGAAAAGAATCGTAATTGTTACGCAGGAATTCCATCTTTATCGAGCAGTTTATGTGGCAAGATCGCTCGGCCTTGACGCATATGGTGTTCCGTCGTCACCTCGGATCTACAACAATGAAGCTTATAATGACTTTCGTGAGTTTTTCGCCCGCATAAAGGATTTCGCGATGACAGTTTTTACACCGCTGCCCACCTATTTGGGAGAGGCAATCCCCATAAGCGGAAGCGGTACGTTAACGGATGACTGAAAAATTACAGGAGCGATCTGTTGGATCGCTCCTGTTTTTTGCCTTAGATTATCTGTTTGAAACGCACATGTTCAAAAACGCTAACAGCAGAAGTATAAGTATTAGAACGAGCGCGAAGCCGCCTTTGCCGTTTCCGCTGTTTTTCCCGTCTCCACCGCCGCCGCTCGTGCGGCGGTAAGTATTGTAACGATCTGCGTTCTCCCGTGCGGATGCATTGGGGTCAAATCCGCCATAAGAAAGGCGGTGAACCTTACTCTTTAAAGTTCTCATGATCACCATCCCTTACTATAAGGAAGAATAGTGTCAACCTTACTTGTCGCCGGGGGCTATATCAGTCGTACCTGTAAGGGGAAAAGTGAAGCATTTTAAAAAAACGTGAAACGCGAAGCATTACCGTATATCGAACACGCTCCTTGCTTGTACCTTGTCGGGCTTACCGCGAAGGATGCGGACGCGGCGTTCGCCGCCGTCCATGTCAAAGAAGTTGTCGCTTAGAACAACATCTCCATCGCACACGATCTCAACCGATCGGGCATAGGCTGCGGCGTTAACGATGATTGTATCGCCTTCAACACGCGCTTCAAGCATTGGGTCAAGGAAGCGAAAATGCTTGGGCGGGCAGAACAATACGCTGCCGGAGCTGACGAGCTTTCCGTTTTGCTCGAGGGAGTAACTATAATAGCATCCATAAGTATCCGCATATGAAAAGTCCTGCTCGTCAAGCCACATAGCGTTCATTGCGGGCACATTTACTTCAAACATACCTTCTTGAAGAACGCTTGCATCGTTTCGTCGAAGCGACCAACGCACAATTCCGTCAAACGGCGTTAGCGTTTCGTTGCTCACATTGAGCTTAGCGCTTTTTTTAAGGGCAAAAGGCTCCGCATTTAGGTTGGTGTTTTGCGATAGGATGCCTTCCTCACAGCAGGAGAGGAGCACGGGTGCGAAGAAACGTCCTGCGTAGTAATGGAGTGCTTTCAAACGCCCGTAATAGTCGATAGACGACCAGCTTGCCACGGGCCAGCAGTCGTTGAGTTGCCAGATGACAGCACCCATACAGCGGCCGCGGTTGCGCCGCCAGTGCTCCACACCGTACTGCATGGCTTGCGCCTGTAAAAGCTGCGAGGCGTAGGAAAGTGTGTCGAGGTTTTGCGGGTAAAGGTACATCTGCGCCAGATATCCTACGATTTTACCATTGGCGGAGGCATTTCTCTGGTGCTTTTCCATCACATAGGAAAACACATTTCTATCCTCGGGGAGCGTGAAGCTCTCGATGGTTTTTAAAGAGGGGAAGGATTGAAAGCCGAACTCCGAAACGTAACGGAACAGGTGGTTGCGGTAATCGGTAAAAGGAAGTCCTCCGTGCCATACCTCCCAATAATGCACATCTCCGCGATCAGGGTCGTTGGGCTTATCGAAGCTTCCTCCGGAGGAAGGGCTTGCAGGCCAATAAAATGTATCCGGGTCTTGTTTTTTTAGAATGTTCGGGAAGATATACACGTACATTTTAACGTAGTCCGCTTTTTGCCGCGGGTGAGATACCCATAGCCCTTCAGCGACGAACTGTTCCATTTCATTATTGCCGCACCACAGAGCCAGTGAGGCATGGTGCCTTAATCGCCGCACGTTATCGACGACCTCAGCACGTATGCTTTCTTCAAAAGGTTCCGTCAGGTTATATACCGCACAGGCGAACATGAAATCCTGCCATACGAGAAGCCCTAGCTCATCGCAGATATCGTAAAAGAAATCATCGGGATAATATCCGCCGCCCCATACGCGTATGGTGTTGAAATGAAAGTTTGCGGCATCTTGTAATAAGACGCGTGTGCGCTCGGGCGTCACACGCGAAAGTATGTTATCCTGAGGGATGTAATCGGCTCCCATTGCAAATACATCCACATCGTTCACCCTATGGCAGAAACACTCGCCCCATTCGTCCTTTTCAATATGCACCGTGAGCGTGCGAAGGCCTATTCGTTTCTCCCAAAAGTCAAGTGGTTTATCGTTTTCGTAAACACCGACGCGAACTGTGTAGAGCGGATGCTTACCCAAGCCGTTTGGCCACCAGAGCATGGGATGCAGCAGCAGGAAATCTACATTTTCTCCGGCTGCCTCAAACGTTGTACCGTCAGGTGCGATCACGGTTGTGCGTATTTGAAAATCCGCTTCCTGCATATGCTCCAAAGCGGTTTGTATGTGTAGTAATACGGTTCCGTTTTCGTGTTTTTGACGGACATGCACGTTTTGAATGCGTACTTTTTCCACACCGATAAGGGAAATGTTACGCCAAATACCCATATCCGGCAGGCGCGGGCCCCAGTCCCAACCGAACATGCAGTGTGCCTTGCGAAGGAGCGGGAAACCCGTCATCGCATCGGACGTGCCGTCAGCGCGGCTTTCTTTATAGGCCTCCTTAATATAACGCGTGGGGGAGGAGAAATCGATATCAATCGTATTTTCCCCCTCCTTCAAAAACGGCTTTATATCCCATTCCCATATGCGATGCATGTTGTCGGCTTTGCCGATTAAACTGCCGTTTATGTGAACCATGGCAAGCGTATCAAGCCCTTCGCACCTTAGATACACGCAAGCACAGTTTAAAAGTGCTTTACCGACAAAAAAGCTTCGAGAGTAGGTATAATCGCTTTCCATAAGTGCGAGCGCTTCCGTTTCGTTATCGCGCCAGAAAGGGTCTTTCATACGGTTTAGCCTTAATAGATCGGCGTATACGGAGCCCGGAACAAGCGCATCCATGCGTTCGTTTATACCGTTATTCACAAATGTCCATGCACCGTTGAGGGATTGATTAAGCATAGTAGCCCTCCTGCTCATTCGTTTTCGTAGATGTGGAAGAAATAGACAGACGATACTTTCATACTAAGGTTCCGTACGTTTATTGTCAACGGCTCGGTACTCGGTAGTATGGAGACTTTTACAAAAAAAAGAAAAAATATATTCTATGTACTTGACAAGCGCGGTTTTCAAAAATATAATAAAGGTGTCAATTACGAAAACGTTTAAGTAAGATTAAGCAGAATCATTTTCCCTCGAGACCTTTCGGTCTGTCAGGTTTTTATAAAGTCCAATCGCTAAAATTACCATTTGTAACATTCGAAAAACATGGGAAAAATTCGGGAATTTTCACGAAAACGTTTTACTGCGGATATTTCGGCGTGAGCCGCATTTTTGATGTAATCGGGGATGTTTACCATGGCAACCATTAAACAAATTGCGGAAGTCTGCGGCGTATCTGTCGCATCGGTCAGCAAGGCGCTCAACAACGCCTCCGATATCGGTGCCGAAACCGCAAAGCGTATACGCGATACTGCTAAAAAAATGGGATACTTCCCCAATGCGGCAGCACGAGCGCTGAAAACCAACCGCTCTTTTAACATCGGCATTTTGCTGGCCGAAAGCGGCAAGCACGGCAACCTCATCGGCGGGCTTGCGCATGAGTTTTTTGCGCAGGTTATCGGCAGCTTCCAGCATGAGGCGGAAGCGAACGGCTACGATTTTACTTTCATCACACGCAACATCGGCGGCACATCCATGACATATCTCGAACATTGCCGCTACCGCAACTGCGACGGTGTGCTTGTCGCCGGTGTCGATTTTTCGGATCCGCAAGTCATGGAGCTTATGGACAGCGACCTTCCTATCGTTACCATCGATCATGTATACAGCTTTAAAAGTGCGGTGCTCTCCGACAACGTGCAGTGCATGCACGATTTGATTCACCATATTTACAACAAAGGACATAGAAAGATTGCATTCATCACCGGCCAGCAAAGTGTTGCAGTCACCAAATACCGCCTTGCAAGCTTTTATAAGACCTGCGAGGAGCTCAAAATTGATGTGCCGGACGAGTACATAAAAGAGGCGATATTCCACGAACCGCCCGCGAGTGCAGCTGCAACGCGCGAGCTTCTTCAGCTTTCCAACAGACCTACCTGCATACTCTATCCCGACGATTTCGCCTTCATAGGCGGCATGAATGAAATTGAAGCCAACGGGCTTACAATCCCTGACGATATAAGCGTTGTCGGTTATGACGGCATCTACCTTTCACAGGTATTCCGCCCAAGGTTGACTACCCTTAAACAGGATACAGAAAAGCTCGGTATTGTAGCCGCACAGATGCTCGTACAAGCGATGAAATCCCCCAAGGGTGATATACCTTCGCATGTGTTCATACCTGGCACGGTACTCGAAGGGGAAACGGTTAAACAACTTTAATTTTCAAGTTCAAGTCTTTCCCGGATTTCTTTTGTGCTATGGACCGCACTCGCGGCCATAACGATAAAACATCAAACAGGAGGAATAGACATGAAAAATCGCTCTTGGAAATTCCTGGCGCTCGTTCTGGCGGTTGTCATGGTGATGGGCGTTATGCTCACAGCCTGTACGCCGACCGCAACGACCGAGCCCACGCAGGCACCTGCGACTGAGGCGCCCGTATCCGAGGCGCCGACCGAGCCCACGGCAGAAGTGGTAACGCCGGGCGGCGAACTTCCCCGTAACGAGACGTTGTATTTTGCAGGCCAGCAGTGGGGCGCAGTAGTTGGCTGGAACCCGCTGAGCAACGACAACAACAACGCCATGGCGCTTGCTGACTCGGCAGGCGGCAGCCGCATCGTCATGTTCGAGACCCTGTACATGTACAACATGCTTGACGGCTCTAAGACCCCGCTTATCGCGGACGGCGACCCCGTCTGGAATGCCGACAAGACCCAGATGACCGTTAAAATCAAGGCTGCTGCGAAGTGGAGTGATGGCACCCCCATCACCGCCGATGACGTAGCTTATACCTGGGCATGCGGCGTTAAGTATGCGAACTCCATGGGCACCGGCTACGGCCCGTACATTGCGTCCGTAGAGGCGACTGATGCTTCTACCGTTGTCATCACCTCCACGCTTAATGAAGAGGGCAAGCCCACGAACCCCCTGCAGCTCGAATGCTTCATCGTGCAGGCTTACATCATCCAGAAAGCATGGCTTGAAACCCTTGAAGCCCGCAACACCGCTGACACCATCAAGCAGGATCCCGGCGACGACGTTGTATGGTCCGGCCCGTACACCAAGTTCTATTCCGACGACCAGAAGGTCGTGTTCGTTCGCGATGACAACTACTGGGGACAGGATGCCTCCATGTGGGGCAAGCTGCCTGTACCGAAGTACCTCTGCCATAGCATCTATGCCGATAACCCCGCCGGTCAGGTGGCGTTTGCTGCGGGCGAGGTTGACGTTTGCCAGCAGTTCATTTCCAACATTCAGGACATGTGGGAGAAGGACGGTCTGCCCATCTCCACTTATCTCGATGAACCTCCCTATGGCGTCTGCGTCAATATGCCGACAGCTTGGTTTAACATGAGCTCCTTCGGCCTTGACAACGCAGCCGTACGTAAGGCCATTGCCATGGCGGTAGATTATGATGCTATCAACACCAACGCCATGACCGGCCAGAGCCCGACATTCCAACAGGTGCCGCGTTCCCTCATGAATCCGACCGATGGTGAGCAGGCACAGTATGATAAAGCAGCCATCGCCGCCAAGAACCTACAGTGGGCCGGCAATGACATCGAAGGCGCCAAGGCGATTCTCGAGGCGGCGGGTATCGTGGATGCCGACGGCGACGGATACCGCGAGATCGACGGCACGAAGCTTTCCTACAATGCCTGCTGCCCGAACGGCTGGACCGACTGGCAGGCTGCTATGGAAATCGTAGCTGCTGCCGGTGAAAAGATCGGCATTGAGATCGTGACCGAGTTCCCCGAGTGGAGCGTGTACCAGACTGTTGTCACCTCTGCTTCGCAGTCCGACTATGACATCTTCATGATGTGGACCGACTCCGCTACCCCGTCGCAGCCCTGGGGCCGTATGCGTATGCTTATGAGCTCCGAGTTCAACGGTGTTGAAAACAACTGGAGCGGCAACTGGGGTCATTACTCCAACCCCCGCATTGACGAGCTCGTCAAGCTGATTCCTCTTGAGAGCGATCCCGCGCAGCTGAAGGCGTACTACACCGAAGCAGTCGAGATTTACCTCACCGACGTACCCTCGTTCTCGCTCATGTATCGCCCTGACAAATTCCACGCTGTGAACGAATCTGTCTGGACGAACTACCCCGAATCCGGCGACGGCAGGAACATCCCGCCGATGGATTGCACCGATGGTTATGGCATCGCTGCTCTCTATGATCTTCAGCTTGTAGGCTAACAGGTATGAAAGAGAAACAGCCATGTTTCGACAATACATGTAAGAAACATGGCTGTTTCTTCATTCGGGGGTGAAACAATGAAAGGTTATCGCAAATATTTCGGCAAGAAGCTGATTTGGTTTGTGCTTACATTCGTGATCGCGGTGCTTCTTAACTTTATTCTGCCGCGACTGCTGCCGGGTGATCCTGTGGCGGTCATTATGTCAAAGACCGCACGCGGCATATCCGACGCGAACGCCACTAAGCACATTTATGAAGAATATGCTCGCAAATTCGGCACCGATAAGCCAATGTATGAGCAGGCAATTATCTACTTCCAAAACATGCTGAAAGTCGATTTCGGCGTATCTTTCAGCCAATATCCGCGTCCTGTTTCTGATATCATCGCAAGTTCTATTTGGTGGACAATCGCCTTGCAGTTTCCGGCTATTATTGTGGGCTGGATCGTAGGCAATGTCCTGGGCGCACTTGCTGCTTACATTCGTAAAGGCTTCGACAAGCTCATTATGCCCGTATGCCTGCTCGTTAGCGGCATACCCGCCTTTGGTATGGCTATTATATTGTTGGTGGTTTTTGCCATAGGCCTTAAGGTAGCGCCGACATCCGGCGGCTACGGTTTCGATTTAATTCCTGAATTTTCCATGAAATTTATCAAATCCGTGCTGGAACATTACTGGCTGCCATTTTTGTCGATCGTTGTGATTTCCATCGGCGGGCAGGCAATCGGTATGCGTTCCATGTCTATTTACGAGCTTAACGCGGATTATGTGAAATACAGCCGTTTCCTCGGCATCAAGGATCGTAAAATCGTTGGTTATGTGTTCCGCAACGCTATGCTGCCGCAGGTGACGGGGCTGGCGCTTTCCATAGGCACGATGGTCGGCGGCGCGCTTATCGCCGAAATCGTGTTCAGTTACCCGGGCTTAGGCTCTGCCATGCTAAGTGCCGTAACCATGAACGACTATCCGCTTTTAAGCGCCACAACGCTTATTATCACAATTATGGTGCTTCTCGCTACAACTGCCATCGATATCATTTACGGGTTTATTGATCCGCGCGTTAAAGCAGCGCAATTTGATTAAGGAGGGCGGAATTTATGAAAAACACATATAAACAGGCATTCCGTTCCCCGAAATTCCTGGTCGGTTTTATCATTATGACGGCGCTATTACTTACGCTTGTTGTGTATCCGCTTATCAACCCCGGTGACCCGCTTGAGATGATAGGCCTCGGCTCCTTCCTAAAGCCCGGCATTTATGTATCCTTATACGATGCTGTTGACGCTGAGAAGGTGACCATAAAGCTAAGCGGTGCCGATGAAAAACGTATTGATAAGATCCTCAAGGAAGAGGATCGTGTCGCCATGCTTGATTATCTAAAGGTGATCGGCATTTATGTGGAGGATGTCGATCCTTCGGATACGGATACGCTCCTCGCCCTTTGGTGGCAAAATTATGACGTCTCCCAAAGGCCTGCGGGCATGACCAAGGCATTGAGAAACTATTATATGCGCCTAAACAACTCCCTCGAGAGTGCCAAGCGCGGAGCTACGCTTATCATAGCCGAATACGATGAGGAAACGGGCGAGAGTATCGAACATGAAACCATCGTCAACACGGACTATGTGAACACAAAGGATGTCGCAAACGTGAAGGTCCTGCCGCTCGGTACGGAGAGTTTCGGGCGCGATGTGCTCAAAGAGCTTGTATCTGCTACCGGCACGTCGCTCCGTATCGGCCTTATCGCAGGCGCAATTGCAACCTTTATCGGGCTCATGCTGGGGCTTCTTGCCGGCTACGTCGGTGGCCTTTGCGACGACATTATCATGTTCATCATCAACCTGTTCACGGTTATTCCAAACTTTGTGCTGTTGCTGCTGATTTCCTATAGCATAAGTCAGGATCAACGCGGTCCGTCCACCGTTGCAATCGTGATTGGTGTAACTGCATGGGTATGGACGGCACGTTCCGTACGTTCGCAGGTTATTTCGCTTCGAAACCGAGAACACGTGAATCTGTCGAAGATTTCAGGCCACAGCCTTATGCGCATCATATTTACGGATATTCTTCCCTACATCGCCTCGTATGTGGTGATGGCGTTTATTCTGCAAATAAGCTCAGCGATTCTTGCCGAGGCCTCTCTTTCGATGATCGGCCTCGGGTCCAAGACAACCGCTGAGCCAACTCTCGGCATCATGATGAACTGGGCAATGCTTTATACAGCACATCTCAACGGCTCTTGGTGGGCATATCTGCCTGCGTTAATCGTAATCGCGCTTATAAGCTTCTCTTTAAACCTTATGAATACCGGACTCGATCAGGTGTTCAACCCAACGCTTCGAGATTAGGAGGCCGGTTATGGGAAACGTACTACTTGAGGTAAAAGACCTCTCCACCAAATACATCACCCGCTTCCACGAGGACATCTATGCCGTAGACGGCGTCTCCCTCAAAATCGAGGAGGGTAAATCACTTGGGATTGCGGGCGAGAGCGGCTGCGGTAAATCGACGCTTGCATTGAGCCTCATGGGTTACTATTTTGCACCGCTCCATTACATCAAAGGTGAAATCATTGTGGACGGTAAGATCATTACCGCCATGAAACCGGACGACGTACGCAAATCCGTTCTCGGCACGGAAATAGCCTATATACCGCAGGCGGCCATGAATGCGCTCAACCCCACACGCAAGATCCTCCACTTTGTGGAGGATGTGATACTTGCGCACCAGCCGAAAACCACAAAAAAAGAAATATTGGAGCTCGCTAAGGATCGCTTCAAAGTACTCGGACTTCCCGAGAGCGTGCTTTACCGCTTTCCTGTGGAGTTATCGGGCGGCATGAAGCAGCGCACCGTAATCGCCATTTCCACCATCTTAAAACCCAAGGTACTCATCGCCGACGAACCGTCGAGTGCACTCGACGTAACAAGCCAAAAGATGGTCATTAAAATGCTGCGCGACCTTATGGAAAAGGGCTTCATCAAGTCCATGATATTCATCACCCATGAGCTGCCGCTTCTTTATAATGTTACCGACGATATCATGGTGATGTACGCAGGGCAAATCGTGGAGCAGGGCACAGCCAAGGAAATGGTGTTTGATCCCATACACCCGTACTCCAAGGGGCTTATGGGCTCCATTATCGTCCCCGAGGAGGGTACGCGCGATGTAAAGCTCGCCGCAATACCAGGCACGCCTCCAAACCTCAAAAAGCCGCCGTTTGGGTGCAGATTCGCAGAGCGCTGCAAGTATGTGAAGCCCGAATGCATGGTATCGAACATATCGTATACGCAATTTGGCGACGGCCGGGCTTACCGCTGCATCATTGGCGTTGATAAGCTGAGGGAGGTATACGAGAATGAGTAAGTGTGCACAGCGTATCGATGTAGAAAGTTGCCCGCTCTGCTTAAGCGGCGAAGGCGTTACGAAAGTCTATGGCATAGGTAAAAAAAGCAACCTTGCAGTTGACCATGTGAATTTTTGCTTCCGCGAGGGAGAGCTTATTTCCATCGTAGGGGAAAGCGGTTCGGGTAAGACAACGCTTGCTAAAATGCTCTTGGGGCTTACGAGCGTCACCGAGGGTGATATCTATTTCCAAGGCAAAAAACGCGACATCAGCACGCAGGCAAAACGAAAGGAATACTGGAAAAACATACAAGCCATATTCCAAGATCCTTTTTCGTCCTATAACGTTTTTCATAAAATTGACTCGGTACTGTTGGATTGCATCCATATGCGCGGCGGCCGTCACCTTCCCTACGAAAAAAAGGTGGAGATGATGACCGAGGCGTGCTGCTTTGTAAACTTAAAGTTTGCGGAGCTTACCAATAAGTACCCGTTTGAACTGTCGGGCGGACAGATGCAGCGCCTCATGATTGCGCGCGTATTCTTGCTTCGGCCTAAAATCCTCTTAGCGGATGAGCCCACTTCCATGATCGATGCCTGCTCGCGCGCAACCATACTCGATATGCTTTTGCAGCTTCGCGATGAGATCGGCATGACGATTATATTTATAACACACGACATTGGCCTTGCTTACTACATTTCTGACTCCGTGTATATTATGGAGCGCGGTAAGTTTGTGGAGTCCGGTACTGCGGATGAAGTGATACTCCACCCGAAGGCGGAATACACAAAGCGCCTCATCAACGACGTGCCAAAAATTTACGAGCCCTGGGACCTTTCTACGGTCTAAACCGCGTTAAAGGAGAGAAAGCAATGGATGTCAAAAACCTAATCGCACAGATGACGCTTGAAGAAAAGGCGTCGCTTTGCTCCGGCATAGATTTCTGGCACACAAAACCCATAGAGCGCCTACATATACCCTCTGTCATGGTGAGTGACGGACCGCATGGGTTGCGTAAGCAGGACGAACGCGCCGATCACCTCGCGATGAACGAAAGCATCAAGGCCGTTTGCTTCCCGGCAGGGAGCGCTATGGCCGCGTCGTTTGACACAGAACTTTTCCATACGCTTGGTGATGCTTTAGGCACCTCCTGTGAAGCTGAAAAGCTCGCGGTCGTTCTCGGCCCCGCCATCAATATCAAGCGCTCGCCGCTTTGCGGCCGCAATTTCGAGTATCTTTCCGAAGACCCGTACCTTGCGGGCAAAGAAGCGGCAGCGTATATCAAGGGCGTACAGAGCCATAACGTAGGCGTAAGTGTGAAACACTATGCTGCCAACAACCAGGAACACAGGCGTATGTCAGGGAGTTCCGTGATAGATGAGCGCACGATGCGCGAAATTTACCTTGCGGCATTTGAGACTGCCGTAAAGGAAGCTAAGCCATGGACGATTATGGCGAGCTACAACCGCAACAATGGCGTTTATGCCACCGAATCTAGGCTTTACCTTACCGAACTACTGCGAAAAGAGTGGGGTTTTGACGGCTTTGTGGTAAGCGACTGGGGTGCTGTGAGCGACCGCGTACGGGGCATTGAAGCGGGGATGGACCTTGAAATGCCCTCTTCAAACGGCGTGAACGACCAAAGAATCGTGCAGGCCGTAAAACTGGGAAACCTCAACGAAAACACGCTCGATACGGCGGTGGAGAACATCCTCAACATCGTATTCAGGTATTCGGAAAACTATAAACCGGGCACAGAATGGGATAAAGAGATGCAGCATGCGCTAAGCGCGAAAATCGCAGCCGAATGCATGGTGCTCCTAAAAAATGAGGGCGAACTTTTACCGCTTAAAAAGACCGATAAAATCGCTTTTATCGGCGAATTTGCATCAACCCCGCGTTTTCAGGGCGGCGGCAGCTCACACATCAACTGCTTTAAAACGACAAGTGCACTCGAAGCGGCAAAGGAGTATAGCGATATCTCTTATGCCAAAGGCTTCGACATTTTGACTGATTCTGCCACTGAGGAACAATTAAGCGAAGCCGAAGCGCTCGCTAAAAAGGTGCGCGTGGCGGTGGTGTTTGCGGGGCTGCCGGATTCGTATGAGTCAGAGGGCTATGATAGAGTTCATATGCGCCTGCCGGAATGCCAAAACGAATTAATTCGCCGCGTCAGCAAGGCAAACCCCAATACTGTGGTTGTGCTCCATAACGGCTCACCGGTAGAAATGCCATGGATCGACGACGTTAAGGCCGTACTCGAGGCATACTTGGGCGGTCAGGCCGTGGGAACGGCAACAGTAAAGATATTGCTGGGCGACACAAACCCGAGCGGCAAGCTTCCCGAAACATTCCCCATAAAGCTTGAAGACAATCCCTCATGCCTGTTTTTTGGTGGGGAAGGGGACACCGTCGAATACCGGGAGGGCGTATTTGTAGGCTACCGTTATTACGATAAAAAAAAGATGGAAGTTCTGTTCCCGTTTGGCCACGGACTATCGTATACGAGCTTTGCCTATTCAAACCTTAAGGTGAATAAGGTTGCTTTTGACGAAAACGAGACCGTTCATGTAACCGTGGATGTGAAAAATACCGGCAATGTGTTTGGTAAAGAGGTAGTGCAGCTTTACGTTGCCGATAAGGTCAGCGAAGCCATTCGCCCCGTGAAGGAGCTTAAAGGCTTTCAAAAGCTTGCACTTAACCCCGGAGAAACCAAAACCGCCGAATTCACGCTTACAAAGCGCGCGTTTGCGTATTGGAATACGACCATTCACGATTGGTATGTGGAAAGCGGTGAATTCGATATTCTTATAGGTTCCTCCTCACGCGACATAAGGCTTAGCACAACTGTAAACGTAAGCTCCGATGTGCTTATACCCGTCAAGTATACGCTTGACAGCATATTCTTGGATATCCTTCGCGACCCGCGTGCGAAAGCTGAAATAAATCCCATACTCGATGCCGTTACCTCTATGTTCGGACCGAACAAAGAGGAAACAGATGTTGCGCGATCCGCCATTTCCGCCGACATGGCGGAGGCGATGCTAAAGTATATGCCGCTTCGCGCTGCACGCAGCTTTGGCGGAGGCGACGACATCGATGATCAGTTAAACGCTTTGCTCGAGCGAATCAATAGGGCATAGCGGCTTGAAAAGAAAGGCCGCGCACCTCCTTACGCGGCCTTTCTATTTTTTGAAAACGGAGCAATATACAATGAAGTTCGGCCATTTCGACGATGCAAGACGGGAGTATGTGATTCATACGCCCGCTACCCCGCTTCCGTGGATTAACTACTTGGGGAGCGAGTCTTTTTTCTCCCTCGTATCCAACACGGGCGGTGGGTATTGTTTTTACCGCGATGCAAAAATGCTTAGGCTCATCCGCTACCGCTACAACAGCGTACCCGCAGATGTTGGTGGCAGATTTTTTTATGTAAAGGAAGATGGGAAGCACGCTTGGAGCCCTACCTTCCACCCTTGTGACACGCCGCTTGACAAATATACATGCAGGCATGGCATGGGCTACACAGTGTTTGAGAGCGAAAAAGACAGCCTTCAGGCGGAGCTGACGCTTTTAGTACCCATGGGCGAAAACGCAGAGGTGCAAAAGCTTACGCTTAAGAACGCATCGGATAAGCCCAAATCTTTTAAGCTCTACGGCGCGGTAGAATGGTGCTTATGGAATGCCGTGGACGATGCAACCAATTTTCAGCGCAATTTCAACATCGGCGAAGTGGAGATAGAGGGTAACGCTGTCTACCATACGACGGAATACCGCGAGCGTCGCAACCATTACGCCTACTACGGAGTTAACGCGTCAATTTCGGGCTTTGATACCGTGCGCGATGCATTCCTGGGGCAATTTGGGGATTATAAAGCGCCTGAGACCGTAGAGAAGGGTACGAGTTTCTCCACAGTTGCACACGGCTGGGCACCCATTGCAGCGCTTCGCATGGACGATATGCTTTTACCGGGCGAGGAAAAGACGTTCATTTTCGTGCTGGGCTATGGCGAGAACGAAAAAGAGCAGAAATTCACCGCTCCAAACATCATACAAAAGTATAACGCCAAACGCGTACTCGAAAAATTCTCTAAGCCCGACGCTGTACAACATGCGCTAAACGTTCTTGCCGCTTACTGGGATGGCCTTCTCACGCGCTATACCGTAAAAAGCGGCGACGAGCGGCTTGACCGTATGGTGAATATCTGGAACCAGTATCAATGCATGGTTACATTTAACATCAGCCGCAGCGCCAGCTACTTTGAGAGCGGCACGGGGCGGGGGATGGGATTTCGCGACAGCTGTCAGGACCTATTGGGCTTTGTACACCTTGTTCCTGAGCGTGCGAGGGCGCGTATCATCGATATCGCAAGCATCCAAAAAGAAGACGGAAGTACCTACCACCAATATCAGCCGCTAAATAAGCGCGGCAACAATGACGTAGGTACAGGCTTTAACGACGACCCGCTGTGGCTTGTTGCTTGCACCTTTGCCTACATTGCCGAAACGGGGGACTTTTCCATCCTCGATGTGCCCACGCCGTTTGATAATAAGCCCGGCAGCGAAAAGCCGCTTTTTGAGCATCTCAGGCGCAGCGTGTTTTTCACCGTACGAAACATCGGACCACACGGACTGCCGCTAATCGGACGTGCAGACTGGAACGATTGTTTAAATCTAAACTGCTTTTCGGAGGAACCGGGGGAGAGCTTCCAGACCACCGCCAACTTCGAAAGCGGCGTTGCCGAAAGCGTATTTATTGCCGGTATGTTCGTGAAATATGCCGCAAAATATGCGGAGTTGCTTGAAAGATTTGGGCAAAACGGCGAAGCAAAGGTGGTAAAAATAGAGGTTGCCAACATGCAACGCGCAATCTATGAAAATGCTTGGGACGGCTCGTGGTTTTTGCGCGCCTATGATGCATTCGGGAATGTTGTTGGGAGCAAAACCTGTGAGGAAGGGCAGATATTTATTGAACCCCAAGGTATGTGCGTGATGGCGGGTATAGGCCTACACGACGGCAAAGCACGTTGCGCGCTCGATTCCGTTCGTGAAAGGCTGATGGGCGATTTCGGTGTGGAACTTCTAACGCCTTGCTATACAAAATACCGTAAGGAGCTTGGTGAAATCACGAGTTACCCTCCCGGCTATAAAGAAAACGGCTCCGTTTTCTGCCACAACAACCCTTGGGTGAGCATTGCGGAAACAGCGCTTGATAACGGAGACAACGCATTTGATTTTTATAAACGCACTTGTCCCTCGTACCTTGAGGAAAAGAGCGAGATACGGCGTACCGAGCCGTATGTCTACGCACAGACGGTGGCAGGCCGAAGCTCTTATAGTGAGGGCGAAGCAAAAAATAGCTGGCTCACGGGTACGGCAGCGTGGACGTTTGTAAATATAAGCCAGTATATATTGGGTGTAAAGCCAACGCTTGATGGACTCAAAATCCGACCATGCCTGCCAAAAGAGCTTAACGAGCTTACGATTGAGCGTGTCTATAGGGGTGCAAACTACCGCATCAAAATAAAAAAGACAGGGGTCTATTCCCTCAAAGCGAACGGCGAAGAGCTTTTAGGCGATGTAATTCCTTATGATCCAACAAAAGCAACCATAGAGGTGGAGGTAACGGTATGAGCGGATTTCCCAAAGGTTTTTTGTGGGGCACGGCATGCGCATCCTACCAATGCGAAGGTGCATGGGACAAAGACGGAAAGGGTCCGAGCATTTGGGACGATTTTTGCCATGATAAAGGGAAAGGGCATGTTATAAACGATGACACGGGCGATGTTGCCTGCGACAGTTACCACCGCTACGAGGAAGACGTTCTGCTGATGCAGCAAACCAACATGCAGGCTTATCGCTTTTCTGTAAGCTGGCCGCGCATTATGCCACAGGGCACCGGAGAGGTTAACGAAGCGGGTCTTGCTTATTATGACCGGCTTATAGATGCGCTCTTAAAGCGAAATATTGAGCCGTGGGTTACGCTGTACCATTGGGATCTCCCGAGCGCTTTACAAAGAAAGGGTGGTTGGCTTAATCGCGATACTGCGGTCGCCTTCGGAGAATATGCGGCTGTGCTTGCCAAGCGCTTTAACGGACGCGTAAAAACCTATATGACAATCAACGAGCCTGCTTGCATCGTTGCGCTTGGTTACGGCAACGGCATCCATGCACCCGGGCTCAAGCTTTCTGAGCGCGATCAAGCGGCGTGCATGCAAAACCTCGTACTTGCACATGGTATTGCTTCAAAAGCCCTTCGTCAAAATACCTCCATACCCATTCAAATTGGCGTAGTGCCATGCGGAAGACTATGCTATCCGCTTACGGATACGCCTGAGGCGACGGATGCTTCGTATCATACCACGTTTGACCTTTCAAAAGGCTCTTGGGCGTTTACGTTCAATTCCTTCCTCGATAGCTGTATCTTCCGCCGCTATGACGAAAGCGCACCCGATTTCTTAAAGGAATCGCTTTCTTTACTGCCGCAAAGCGATTTGGATCTTTTTGAAGTGCCCGATTTCATCGGTATAAACGTATACCAGGGCGAAGGTACGGATGAAAGCGGCGCGATCGTTAAGTACCCTGAGGGATTTCCCCTAACTGCAATAAAGTGGCGCGTCACACCTGAGGTAATGCATTACGGACCGATGTTTTTACATCGTCGCTACGGGCTCTCAATGTACATAACAGAAAACGGCCAATCCTGCAACGACCGCATCTTTTTAGACGGCGAAGTACATGACCCGGACCGAATCGATTTTTTGCACCGTTATCTAAAGGAACTGAAAAAGAGCATCGATGCCGGCGTGCCGGTAAAAGGCTATCTCCATTGGAGCTTTTTAGACAATTTCGAATGGGCTGCCGGTTATAGCGAGCGCTTCGGCATGGTGTATGTGGATTACGCGACCCAACAAAGAATCTTAAAGGATTCTGCAAAATGGTATGCTGAAGTGATTCGGAGCAACGGGGAGAACCTATAAAAGCTTATATAACTAAAGGACCCGCACGCGCGGGTTCTTTTGCTGTATTTCTACGAATATGCTAGTTCCTTTTAGACCTTGCTTAAGATATGATAGAATCTGTCTATATCGCAACAGGGGTAATAACGAATTAGGGAGAAGCTATGAAAAAAGCTAAATTGGGAAAGAAGAAAATCATCCTACTTGCAGTTGCACTTGTTATGATCATCGTACTTGGTGTAGGTGTCTATGCAGCATACGGCTCCTATCGCATGAGCCTTATCCCCGGTATGCGTTTTGAAGAAATGCTTGCGTTTACGACCGATGAGAACAAAGAGGCAGTCATAACGGTAGGCATTATACAAGACGGACAAATGCGTTATACGGTTTACGGGAAAAACGGTACTATATTGCCGCAGCACGAGTACATCTACGAAATCGGCTCTGCAACGAAAACCTTCACTACATCTTTATTGTGTAAAGCAATCTATGAAGGAAAGTTGAAGTTAAACGATTCTGTCGGTGCATATCTTTCTTTACCGCAGCAAAATTACTATCCTACATTTAAAAAACTCGCCACACATACTTCCGGGTATAAAGCACATTATTTTGATTGGCAGATGGCTTCAAACTTTTTCTCCGGGCGTAATTCTTTCTATGGCATAAGCATTGAGAGGCTTATAGAGCAAGCCAAAGAGAATAATCTTGAAGACAAAGCCTATCCCTTTGAATATTCAAACTTCGGGCTGTCTATCTTGGGAAATGCGCTATCTAAGGTTTACGGAGGCACGTACAAAGATGTGATTGAAGATTTTATAAGGTCCGAATTGCAGCTAAGGAACACAAAAATAACCGATGGGGCGGGGGAACTTAAGCGATATTGGGACTGGGAAATAGATGACGGGTATCTCCCTGCAGGCGCGCTGGAATCTACAATTAGCGATATGCTTGCGTATGTAAATCTCCATATGTCAGACGCATTACCGTATCTTAACTTGGGGCATGAAGAGACAGAGAGAATTAATGCAACTGATGTTGCCTATGAGAGCTTGGGCATAAGAATGGACTGCGCAGGGCTTGGGTGGATGATAGATACAGAAAACGGCATTTTATGGCACAATGGGGGTACCGGTAACTATAACAGCTATATTGCCTTTGATAAAGAAAACCAAATCGGCGTCGTGATTCTTTCAAACCTTGCGCCGGACTACAAAATCCCTGCAACGGTCATGGGCGCTCGGCTCATGCGGGATTTGCAAAATGGCGGTTAATTCTGTTAGCTTATGTAAAACAAAAGCATTTTGGTAAAGCATTACCTGGAGCGGTATAATCAACGCAAAAAGCCCGCCTTCTTGGCGGGCTCTTTGTACCGAATCGTTTAGAATGCAGGAGGAAGCATCCGCAACGAAATTGATTTTACGCTTTCTTGAGGAGTTTCTCGAGCGCTGCAAGCTTTAAGCAGATGCAGATCCCTTCCATGGCGGATTTGAGCTCCTCGAGTGACGGCAGCGTTGGTGCGACGCGTACGTTGCTGTCGTGCGGGTCGTTGTTATACGGGAAGGTTGCGCCGGCCGGCGTCATTACGATGCCTGCCTCCTCGCAGAGCTTCAGCGCACGCTTTGCTGTGCCTTCCATGGTGAACAAGCATACGAAGTACCCACCCTTTGGACGGTTCCACGAAGCAAAACCAAGCGGCTTAATCTCTTGTTCAAAGGCGTCGAGCACGGTGTCAAACTTCGGCTTTAAAACCTCAGCATGCTTTTTCATAAGCTCGAGAACGCCCTCTTTGTTCTTAAGGAATCTAACATGGCGAAGCTGGTTCATTTTGTCATAGCTGATGCTCTGCACGTCGATAAGCTTCATCATATAATCCATATTCGCTTTGCTCATAACCATGGTTGCAATGCCTGCACCGGGGAGCGTGATTTTCGACGTAGAGGCGAATTCCACGACCATATCCGGGTTGCCGTTTTGCTCACATAGCGTAAGAATATCCTCAAAGGGTACGAAATCGCCTTCAAATTCATGCACGCAATACGCGTTATCCCACATAATGACAAAGTCTTTTGCTCTAGGCTTCATGGCCGCCATGCGGTGTATCACAGCGTCGGAGAAAACAACGCCGCCGGGGTTTGAGTACTTCGGCACACACCAAATACCCTTAACGCTTTCGTCCTTGATAAGTTCTTCCACAACATCCATATCCGGGCCTTCTTCATTCATGGGGACGTATATCATCTCCATGCCGAAGGTTTGGCAAATACGGAAATGTCTGTCGTAACCGGGCGAAGGACAGAGGAACTTTACCTTATCAAGCTTGCTCCATGGTTTTTCGCTGTTTAAAAGTCCATGTGTATACGCCTTTGATATGACATCGTACATAAGGGTAAGGCTGGAGCTGCCCGCAGCAAAAACCTGCTCATATTTTACACCGAGAAGATCGGCCCAGAACGTACGCGCACAGGGGAGTCCCATCGGCGTGCCGTAGTTACGCGCATCGATGTTGCCGTCCATACAGTCCTCGGGTGTTTTTAGGTTCGTGAGCATATCCATAACGAGGTCAAGCTGCGCTTTGCCCGGCTTGCCGCGCGCCATGTTGAGGTTCATGCCCCTGGATTTGAAGCTGTCAAACGCAGCCTTTTCCTTTTGATATTCCCTGTCAAGCTCGACGGCTGACATCTCAGAGTATGCTTTCATGATATATACCCCCTTCATGTTGTATGTTTTTTCGCAGCATCAGGGATATTTTGTTCCCTTTGCTGCAACTTTTTTAAACCTTGCTGTACAAGGCTGTAAAATGATACTTCTACAATAAGCGGAGCGTACCTATAAAGGTACGCAGAAAGGCTTTATTTTTTGGGACGGATAAACTTACCGTAAGGCTCGCTCACGATGGCACCGTTTTCCGCCATGGTATGCCCGCGCAGAATTGTCTTAACGGGTTTACCCTTGAATGTACGCTTGTCATAGGGCGAGAGCTTGGTGCGAGACTGCATTTGCTCCTGATGGAACACGAATTCCTGCTCCATATCCAACACAACAATATCCGCATCCGTTCCGGGCAGGAGGGATCCTTTCTCGGGATATGTGTTAAACATGCGCGCAGGCTGCTCGCTCAAAATCTCTACAAGCTTGTTGATGGATATTTTGCCTCTATTCACCGCGTCGATTAACACAAGGCTCATGGTTTCAATGGTTGCTCCGCCTGCGGGTGCTTCCCAGAGGCTGCGCTTCTTTTCGGCTTCCATGTGAGGGGCGTGGTCGGAGCAAACAAAGGAAAGCGTACCGTCTAAAAGGCCATTCCAAAGCTTATCCTGGTCATACTTGGTACGTACGGGGGGATAGCCTTTGATCATGGCGCCAAGTTGAGCCGCATCCTCATCGGTAAGCGCAAGGTATTGCGGGCAGGTTTCTCCCGTCACGTTTATACCTTTTGCTTGCGCATCGCGGATAAGGTCTACGCCGTCGCCTGCTGCAAGATGCAAAATATGGAGGTGCGTCCCGAGCTCCTTTGCAATGGAAATCGCCGTTTCGATGATGGTGGTTTCCGAAAATGACGGGCGGGAACGCAGCATGGCCGCATAGCTCGTATCGCCGCTTTCCATGACTTCTTTGGTCAAAACATTGATGATATCAAAATTTTCCGCGTGTATGCCGACCATTTTACCTGTCTTTGCTACCTCACGGAATATTTTATAGATTTGTCCTTCATCTAGCGGGGGAATTACATCCGTCATGCCTTCGCGGAAGTTGTAGATAAGCTGGTATTCCTTAGCGTCAATGGCATATCCCCAGAAAAATTTAAAACCTACGACGCCGGCGTCAGCCAAAGCTTTAAGTTCGTGGTTGTTGAGATCGCCAAGGCATAGGCCCCAAATGCCGAAGTCCACATGCGCCTTGGGTGTGATGCATTCAATCAGGTCGTTCATGCGGTCCACATTGTAAATAGCAGGGTTGCAGTTGGGCATTTCATAAATGGTGGTGATTCCGCTCACGGCACCTGCACGCGAGGAATGGAAAAAATCCTCCTTTTGGTGCGCACCTTTAAAACCGTCACGGGAGTGAGCGTGTGTATCAATAAAGCCGGGTAAAACATATTTGCCTCGCGCATCAGTCGTCTCACGCGCTTCACCCAGGTCTTCCTTGGTGACTGCTGCAATTTTACCGTCTTTTATATAAATATCTGCCTCATATACGTCGCTTGCGCTTACAAGCATTCCACCCTTTACAACATGGTCCCACAACATACGAAAATTGCCTCCTTGAATGGTAATTTTAGCGGCCGTATGTGTAAACAACGGCCTTTAATAAATGCCAAGCAGCGAAACCTGCCCTGCGTCGGGGATGACGAACACGCAAACCCCGCTGCCCGGCAAACGTTATTTTTCTTTATACCCTGCCTGTTACAAGGCCTAGAAGCGCCATGCGCAGGTACATGCCGTTATGGGCCTGGCGGAAATAGGCGGCACCTTCATAGTCGTCTACATCCGTTGCGATTTCATCGACACGGGGCAGGGGATGCAAAATTGTGATTGCAGGCTTTGCCGCCTTTAAAAGCTCACGGTTTATTATGTAGCTGCCCTTGCACTGTTCATACTCTGCAATGTCAGAAAAACGTTCGCGCTGCACACGGGTAACATATACAAAGTCCGATTGGGAGAGAGCCTCGCGCACGTCGCTTGTTTCCGTGATGTCAGCACTGCGGGAACGAAGGTCGCTTGTAATCTCTTCGGGCATTTTCAGCGTATCGGGGGAGGCGAATATCATTTTGTTACCGAGCTGCTGCATGAGGTAACCTAAAGAGTGCACCGTGCGGCCGTATTTAAGATCACCCAAGAAGGTAATCGTCTGGCCTCCGATGTGGCCTTTCTCCTTGCGCATTGTATAGATGTCTAAAAGCGCCTGTGTGGGATGCTGGCCCGCACCGTCGCCGCCATTGATGACCGGATGCTCGGCAATATCAGCCGCTTCTTTCGCGGAGCCCTTTTCCGGGTGACGCATGACGATGGCATCCACATAACCGTCTATTGTTCTGATGGTATCCTGCATGGTTTCGCCTTTTGCAGAAGAGGATGCCTTGGCATCAGCCATGCTGATGACCTTAGCACCCGTGCGATTGATAGCCGCTTCAAAGGATAGACGTGTGCGCGTGGACGGCTCAAAGAAGAGTGTCGCAACGACAAGGCCTTCGAGGTCGCGGATGACCTCACCCTCCTTGACGCGCTTTTCATACTGCGCAGCGGTGTTCATAATGTGGTTGAGCTGTTGGTTGGTAAACTGATAGCCGTTTAAAATATCCAGGCCTTTGAAATCCATTGGAAAACTTCTCCTTATATAATATGAAGGTTTGCACTCTAATTCGTTGTATTTTGACGACTGCCGCATTTAAGCTCGTCAGAAGCCATGCTGGCAACTTCGCACACAAGCTCGATTAGCCTTGGCATGGTTTCTTTATGAACGCGGCTTGATGGGCCGGTGATGGAAATGGAAGCAAGTATGTTGTCGTTCCAATCCTTTATAGGAGCTGCGATGCAGCGCCCTCCGATTTCACCTTCCTCATCGTCAAGCGCATAGCCGTTTTCGCGTACACTATGGATTTCGCGAAGGAATGCTTCCTCACTGGTGATGGTCTTTTCGGTACGCTTTATAAGCGGGTTGCGCTTTATAAACTTCCTGATAGCCTCATCAGGCATATCGCTTATAAGAATTTTTCCGGCAGCGGAAAGGTGTATTTGCAGTTGTGCACCTACACCAAGCCCGCTTCGGATAAGATTGGTACAGGAAACCTGGTCAACATATACCGCAGAATCGCGTTGAAACTGCACGAGCGAAGCACTTTCTCCGGATTCGCGCGACAATCGTTCCAGGTACGGGTGGATAATCTTTGGTAAATCGAACAAGCGGGAGGCCGCCGTGCCCATATAGATGAGCGCCCAACCAAGACGGTAATTTTTCGTTGCCACATCCTGCTGAATTAAACCATGACGTTTCATGGTGGTGAGCAGGCGGATGAGCGTTGCCTTTGGCATGTTCACCCCGGCTGACAGGTCTTTAAGACTGATGTCTTTATCGAGCTGTGTAAGGTATTGGAGTATTTGTATCGCCTTATCGAGCGATGCGACCTCCGACTTGTCCGGTTTTTTGTTCAACTTGCGCTACTCCTTCAGCCACAAAGGCTGCAGTCTTTATTATTCTCAGCTGCGCGGCGAATGCTGGGCGGGATGGCATAGAAGGCACATTTTGCATGACTTACATTTGCCGCCACAAGCGCCTCGGTCACCTTGAGCGCTACGGAGGAGGGGTCGATCACAGTGATGCCCAGCTCCTCGGTGATACCCTCGGCATAACCGGCCATTCCGGCGCAGCCAAGAACGATAACTTCGGCTCCGTCTTCCTCTGCGGCCTGCTTTGCTAAGCTGCGAATCCTCTCACGTGCCCGATCGGGCTCGCTGTCCGTTTCAGCAACACTCATGCCAAGCGGGCGAACAGATGCCATGCTGTGTTCGAGCTTATAACGGCGGCCTTCCTTTTCTTTGGCCGGCACACGCTCGCGGTTCATGGTGAGAATGGTGAACTTAGCACCCATCATGGCTGCAACATGGAGGCCGATTTCCTCAATGCCCGTTACGAGAATGTTTGAAATCTCCCTGCAAGCCTCAAGGCCCGGGTCGCTGAAGCAGGCGATGATGATGGCGTCGTAGCCTTCAGTGTTTGCCTTTTCAACAAGCTTAAGTACACCGGGGACACACAGAGCTTCGTCATAGGCGCTTTCAATCGCCTGAGGACCGCCCTTAGGGCATACAACACTTAGCTCCGTGCCGCTGTTCTTAATCTGATTGAGTACCTTTCCAAGGTGCTCAGTCATGGTGACAGAAGAGTTCGGGTTGATGACCATTATCTTCATTATTATATTACATCTCCCTTCCAACATGGAAGGCCTTAATGTTAAGCTCCTGCAATTTTGAAGGAACATGGTTACGGATAGCCGTTTCCCATACATCAGGCCCTATTTCGGGGAACATTTTGGACAATGTACCGAGAAGCACGATGTTCATAACCTTCACGTTGCCGATTTCTTGTGCTTTTTTGGTAGCATCGTAATGGATGACCTTGGTAGATACCTTAGAAAGCATCTCGTTTATTGTGTCGTTATCGGGATACTCCGCCTTGCCCGTGCTCACAAGCATCGGTTGCAGGGGGTATTCGTTGTAGATGACAGTGCTTTCCTTTTTTAAATACTCTGTCGCGCGAAGCGCTTCAAGAGGCTCGGAAGCCATGAGATAATCTACCGTGCCTATCATGTTCATAGGCGACCCAACGCGCTTCGCCCAGCGGACATGGCTCGAAACGCTTCCGCCGCGGATGGCGAGACCCATAATATCGGATTTTTTGGCATCAAGCCCTGAAAGCATGCCGACCTCAGACAGAATATCGCTCACAAGAATGGTACCCTGGCCGCCTACGCCGACGATTAAGAAATTAACGCTGTTTTTCATTGCGCATCCTCCTTCCTCGAGATCGCCTTTGTGGGGCAGACCTGAGAGCATATCCCGCAGCCGTTACACAAGGTAGGATCGATGCGGCATTTCTTTTTATGTGTCTTGGGGTTTTCTTCATCGGATACCATAATGGCGGGGCAGCCTACCTGGAAGCACTTATGGCAGGCGATGCAGGTATCTGTTTTGACGTGGTAGATTGGGCTTGCAGTTTTATTGATTTGGACGCAAGCGCCTTTTGTGATCAATACCGACGGGCCGTCGAACGCAAGGCACTCCTTAAGGCCTTCTTCAACCTCTTTGAGATTGAATGCATCAACGCTTTTCACCATCTCTACGCCGAGTGCGCGTACCAGGGGTTCGATTGCGATTTTGCGAGCCTTGTTGGTACGCAGCACCTTATAATCTGTACCCGGATGGTCCTGGTGGCCGGTCATGGCCGTTGTGTAGTTATCCATGAGAATAACAACACCGCGGCTTTCATTATGTACCATATTGGCCAGCGGCGAAAGCCCTGAATGGAAAAATGTTGAATCGCCGATGGTGCAGACACGGTTTTCCGGAAGCCCGGCGATGGACATGCCGTGCAGAACGCCGATACTTGCGCCCATAGCTCCCATGGTGTGCTGCGCGTGGAACGGAGGCTGTGCGCCGAGGTTGTAGCAGCCGATATCACCGGCAACCGGCAATCCTAACTTAGCTAATACAGTGTACGTGGAACGGTGCGGGCAACCTGCGCAAAGAACGGGGGAGCGTTCGGGCAGTTTTGCTGCGGGCTCCGTCTTTTCGCGCGTATCGCTTGTGAGCAAACCGTTTTTGAGGGCGATATCCATCAAGCGATCGGGCAGCAATTCGAAGAACGGAGGGAAGAGTTCCTTACCGGTTACTTCTACGCCCATGGACTTAATTTGCTCTTCGAGTACAGGATCCAATTCCTCTACCACAAGTACCTTGTCTACACCCTGTGCAAAGGTTTTAATGAGATTTTGGGGAAGCGGATATGTCATGCCAAGCTTGAGTACAGAAGCATTGGGGAACACTTCTTTGACGTATTGGTACACGATGCCGCTTGTGATGATGCCCAAAGACCTGTCACCCCACTCGATGCGGTTGATATCCATGGTTTCAGCATATTCGGCGATCTTTTTGATTTTCTCTTCGAGCTCTTGGTGCATGATCTTTGCATACATCGCCGTGCAGTTGTATTTCGGGATGTTGCGTGGAAATTTTTCGAGCTTAAGCGGGTTTTCTACGCGCGGAGCGGTTTCTACAACGCTCTTGCAGTGTGAAATACGCATAACGCTTCTAAGCAGCGTAGAGGTATCGAACTTTTCGGACAGCTCAAAAGCCAGTTTGATGAAATCTTTCGTTTCTTGGCTATCGGCGGGCTCAAACGTGGGGATTTTTGCAAGGCGCGAATACCAACGGTTGTCCTGCTCGTTTTGCGAGCTGAACAGGCCCGGGTCGTCGGCCGTAACCACTACAAGCCCGGCCTCGACGCCGGTGTAAACGGTGTAAAGCATAGAGTCCATCAGCACATTCATGCCGACCTGCTTGGTGGTGACCATGGCACGTTTTCCGCTGTATGCAGCACCGGCTGCAGCGTCCATCGCTACCTTTTCATTGGTCGACCATTCCACATAAACCTCGTCGCCATATAAGGAGGCGACTGTTTCTACGATTTCGGAGCTCGGTGTCCCAGGATAACCGGTAACCACCTGCACGCCGGCTTCATATGCGCCCCGTGCAATCGCTTCGTTACCAGACAATAATTGTTTCAAGGAAAATTCCTCCATCTGTTATGTTTTATTCGGTACCCTTACCGCAATTCCAAAAGGGCATCTACCGCAAGCACTCCCATGCCTTCCTCATATACGAGAAGAGGGTTAATATCGAGCGCTGCGACTTCATCCCCACATTCGGCCGCCAAACGGCCTACTTGAACCAGTGTTTTTGCGAGCGCTTGCACATCCGCCTTTTCACGGCCGCGGAAGCCCGTCAGCAAGCGGTAACCCTTGGTGGATCGGATCATTTTAAGGGCTTCCTCTTCGGTCAGAGGCGGAATGCCTAAGGTGCTGTCTTTAAGCACCTCTACCAGTATGCCGCCTGTACCGTAAACCACGGCGGGCCCAAACTGCGGATCGCGTGTAATGCCTATAATCACCTCGGCAACAGGTTTTCTCGCCATTTCCTGAACCAGCATGCCTTCGATTTGAGCGTTTCGCGCGAAGCGTAGGGCATTTTCCATTAAACGCGGATAGGCCTCACGTACCTCGGCTTCATCCTTAAGGCCAACGGCAATCACCTTGGCCTCGGTTTTATGTAAAATCTGCGGCGACATTACCTTAAGCACAACGGGATAACCGATTTCCCGCGCTGCAGCTGCGCACGCATCCGGATCTGGGGCAAGAATTTCCCTCGTACAGGAGATAGAAAAGTCTTCGAGCACCTTCTTGCTTTGGTACTCGGTGAGAGCTTTCCCGAGGGAAGGCGATAATTTAAGAGAGTGTTTCTTCGTGTTTTCTACATAGGCAGGTGCCATAAGGGCGTCTGCGTAGCGAATTGTGTTGTCGATGGCTTTGAGCCCGGCGCGAGTTCCCCGAAGCGTTGGTACGTTTGCACTGTCAAGAATGGCTTGGATATCGGGGTGAACGCCTGTTGAAATGTTGGTGAGAAGTGCCGTCGGCTTGCCCGACAAACGTGCCGCTTCCGCGGTGGCGTTTGCGACAATAGCGTATTGCTGCACCTGAGAATCGGCCATGCCGGCAGGTACGTCTTGCACCACAAGGAGAAAATCGCATTCCTTTTCAGCAGCCGCGATAGAGAGGCAGGGGGCATACGTGTCTTCGATGCGGCCCGAACCCCAGGCATCCAATGGGTTTGCAATGTGGGAGAATGTCATGAGCTGTTCTTGCACCTCAGCCATACCCGTCTGAGACCATTGTGGAAAACGCAGGCTCATGTTTTCGCCCACGTCCGCCATAAGGCTGATAACTCCGCCTGAAAGCGTAACTGCAAAAATGCCGTTCCCCTTGGGCAGCTTCCCTTTAAGCTTGGATAAAAGCTCAGCTGTTTCAAACATCTCGTCAAAATCATCCACACGGATGACACCAAGCTTTTGGAACAGCTTGTCTTGAATGGCATCGGAACCGGCAAGTGCACCGGTGTGTGCGGTCGTCGCGCGCTGCGCCATTTCCGAGCGGCCTACCTTAATGAGCACGATTGGTTTATGAAGTTCCATAGCTCGAAGCGCAACGGCTTTAAATGCATCAGGGCGGCGGATCTGCTCGATGAAGGCCATGATCACATCGGTATTCGGGTCATCGAGCATGTACTCCATTACCTCGGTGCTGTCCACAACCATTTCATTACCGGTGGATACCATGAGGCTGAACCCAAGATCGCGCGCGCTGTTGGCTACCGCGATGTTTAAATAGCCGCTTTGCGCAACCATGCCGA
>JAEWZS010000081.1 GCA_023458355.1 Bacillota bacterium | reverse complement strand
TTTTGCTCAAATACAAGCACGGGGTTATCGTCGAGTATAGCAGCTGCAAGAAGCCCTTTTGCGTCGTAAGGTGTGGAGGGAACCACAACTTTGAGGCCCGGGATATGGCAGAACAGCGTTTCGAGGGATTGCGAGTGCTGCGCCGAAGCACCTGTACCCGCACCTGCTGCAAGCCGTATCACCATGGGAATACTCGCATTTTTACCCAGCATGAAGCGGAACTTCGCAGCTTGGTTTACAATCTGGTCGAAGCATACGGAAATAAAATCCGAAAACATGATATCTATAATGGGGCGCATACCCGTGAGCGCAGCACCTACGCCTGCACCCACGAAAGCGGTTTCTGAAATAGGGGTATCCCGTACGCGATCCGGGCCGAATTTATCGAGCATACCTTCAGGTACGCCAAAAGAGCCGCCATAAATGCCTACGTCTTCACCCATTAAAAATACGCGCTCGTCGCGGCGCATGCGCTCACACATAGCTTCGCGCAAAGCTTCCGCATAAGTCAATCTACGCTCCATCAAGTCACCCTGCATAAACCAAGCCTTTAAGCTCCTCTATACGTGGGGGCTTACAAGCTGTGGCAAAATCCACCGCGGCATCAATGGCTGCCGCAGCGCTTTGTTCTCTTTGATTCAATTCCTCTATAGTAACGCCGTTTGTAAGAAGCGTATCGGCAAATCGGCTGATGGGGTTTTGTGCCTCCCAAAAGTCTATTTCCTGCTTCGTGCGATATTTATTCTTATCACTTTTAGAGTGGCCGCAGGTGCGGTAGGAATGCTCCACGATAAACGCAGGCGTGTTGTTTTCAAGCACATACTGCCGCGCCTCACTTACAGTTTTATAAACGTCCAGTACTTCGTTGCCGTCTGCTTCAAAAGTGTGTATACCATAAGCCTCCGCGCGTTTTTTAAGATCCGTTTCCTTGGATGCGCGGTAAAGCGGGGTGGACATGCCGTAGCAGTTGTTGATACACGCAAACAGTACCGGGAGCCCCCAAACGGCCGCAAGGTTGAGCGCTTCATGCACAGCACCTTGGTTAAAGGAGCCGTCACCGAGATAACACAATACCACGCGGTCCTCTTCGCCGCGGAGTTTAATCGAAAGCCCTGCGCCGCATGCAATGGGCGCGTTTGCACCCACGATGCCGTTTGCGCCGAGCATGCTTTTACTTAAATCCGCAATATGCATAGAGCCGCCGCGGCCGCCGTTGGTGCCGCAGGATTTACCCATCATTTCAGCCATCATGGCGTTTACATCGAGGGGTTTACCCATGGCCTGCCCGTGCCCGCGGTGCGTGGCGAGAAGATAATCCGTATCTTTGAGCGCGAAACCGGTGCCTATTACAGCTGCTTCCTCGCCGATGCACAAATGCGCCGTCCCGTGAAGCCGGCCCTCCAAAAACAGGGTGTTGACCCGCTCCTCAAAAAAGCGCACAAGAAGCATGCGTTCGTATAATGCCAATAAAAAAGATTTTTCGTAGGGTAGCTTATTCAATATAAGCACTCCAAACCTATCCGAACCCGCGAAAGCCATGTGTTTTGGCGGTTTCTGTGATGAATTTCGGTCAGAACAGCCTAACCTACGCATGCCGTTTAGCACTACAAATAAACCTGCAACGCCGTGGCGGAATGCAAGTCGAGATTACCATTTCACCCATGAAGTGTCAAGTGAACTTACTGTGAAGCGCTATGCGCTTTCGCTGAAATGTCGTTCCGCCATTTCAGCGAGGTCGCTGTGGCGGGTTTTGCAGGAAGTACCTGTTCGTTCCTCCCGGTCGGTACTTCCTGATAGGAACGAAATCCTGCGGATTTCATCCGTTTTGGCACGCAAGGTCACAGGCATTGGCCCTCGCAAGGCTGTAAGCCTTGGCCCGAAGGGCTCCGGCTTCGCCGGACGTGTGCATGCCACCGAAGCCGGAAAAGAGCCGCCGGAGGGTTGTGACCCTCCGAACCACCCATAGGATCAATCTTGATTGCTCCTATGGCAGAATCGACCCGTATCACGTATTTTCGAAAAGGCGAAGCCTTTAATAACAGACGACGTTCATTTCTCCGCTCTCAACAAGGCGGATGAAAAGATGGCCAAGACCCGGATCAAATTGTTTGCCCAAATTGACGCGTATCTCGTCGAGCGCAGCTTCAACGGGCATGGGGACCTTGTAGGAACGTTTTGAAATCATGGCGTCAAACGAATCGGCGATGGTGAGGCAGCGTGCGCCGATGGGAATGTTGGTGCCCTCAATAGCGCGCGGGTAGCCGCGCCCGTCGTAGCGCTCGTGGTGCCCAAGCACCAGCGGCGTTACATAGTTTAAAGAGGGCAGGTGGCGAATCATTTCAACGGATCGTTCCACATGCCTGCGCATGGTGGCAAACTCCGTGTCGGTCAGTTTACCTTCCTTCGAAAGAATCTCATCGGGAATTCCTATTTTGCCTATATCGTGCAAAAGTCCTGCCTGCCGTACGGCTTCCACGGTTTCATCGCTCATGCCCGCCGTTTTAGCAAGTGTCGCAGCGTAATGGGAAACAGAGAGAGAATGATTAAATGTGTAATGATCCTTAGCATCGATGGCGGCGGTAAGCGCATAGATGGTGGAGGTGTATTCCTGTAAAATGGCTGCACGGTTTTGTCCGTTGGCGCTATGATCGAAAAGCTCTTTAGAATAGGCGATGATGCGGTCCTTGCTGTCACCTCTCGCGCGTCGCACCGCATGGCCTGCGAGTTTCATGAGCTCCGCGGGGCATTTTGCATTGGATGGGCTTGAGCAAATGCCCGCCGAAAATGCGAGGAACATGGTGGGGTCACTCGATACGGCCAGGTGCTCGGCAAGTTTCGCCTTCACCTTATGCGCGTACTTTTCTGCTGCCGACGGATCGGTATAGGGGAGGAGTGCAACAAACTCATTGCAATTGTAGCGGGCAATTGTGGCTTCTTTTTTGTTGCAACTTTTTAGGATATCCGCAAATTGGGTGAGCATCGCATCGCCTTCGTCGCTCCCGTAAAATTCGTTGTACAGGGTAAAATCGTCGAGATTAAAAAGTACTACAGAAAGTGAACCTCCGTTTGTACGACGAAAGTCACTTTCGAGCTTTTCCATAAAGAAGCGCCGGTTGTAAAGCCCCGTCAACGAATCGCGCTGCGCTTCCAAATTAATCTGCTCATAGCGTATGGCGTTGCGAAGCGCTATGGTAAAAATCGGAAGTGCTGAGCTTAAGAGGTTTTTTTCCTCACCGTTGTACTTTTTATGTCCGCTCTTGGAGGATAAAAGCGCGAACCCTAAAATTTTGCCATCGGCGTTGAGCGGCAGCAGATATTCGGTATCCAATAAGTTCAGAATCCGAATTTCCTGCTCAGAAAGCATGCTGTAGTGGGTGGTCATTTTAAAATCGGAAAAGGGAAGTATATCCGTGCACTCTTTGAGCCATTCGGCCAAAAGGTTGTCGGAAGAAAATTCCATACGCCTGTCGAGCATTGCGCTGCGGCCTGTGCATATATAGCGGCCGCTTTCGGCATTTTGCAAAAACACGAATGCTCGTACGGTGGGAAGTGTAGATGTAAGAAAATCGGAAAAAGCGTTTACAAGGTCTGCAAGGTCGAGCGTTTTGCTCGCTGCGAGCGAGAACTCCTTGAATTTTGTTCGCCGAAGAGCCTTTTCATTTAGGAAAAGCAGATCGTACAGTCTATTTGCAAGGAAAAACAAACAAAGCGTCGTTAAGCTGAAAAATACCGTCAGAATAATATCTTTGTTGATGGCAAAATTCGGCAGTTGGTTGGTTATCAGGCTGCTTAACGGCTTATATGTCACCGTGATTAACGTAATCACAAGGAGTGTCCACAATAAAAAGAGCACGGTCTTACCGATGCTGCAGGAAGGCCGGCTTGTACGCAACTTGCATAGCACATAATAGAGGATGAATGCGCTTAACATACATGCGAGCGTAGCATAAGGAAAATTGATGCGCTCCATAAAACCCTGCGCGCTTAAGCCCGCAGTGAGGATAAAAAGGCATAATGTCACTGCAAAAAAGCCTATGCGTTTTCCAACGTCTGTACGGCCTTCGCGGTTTAGACGTAGAAGAGGAGGGAGTAAAAGTACAAATGCAAGTACTGCAAATAGTAGTAGCGGCCAATGAAAACTGTTCTTTATGTACCAGTCGCCGTCGCCCATGGTAATCCCCGGCGTGTCTATGAAGATGTTTGTAAAAAGCGTAAGCGCGGCCACGGCAATGGTAAGTGCAAAGAAAAGCATCCTCTGCCTGCGATACGCGAGGCCGAGGTAACTAAGAATAATGTCGTAATAGCAATAAGGAAGGAAGCAAAAGCCGACAATCATGAGCGAGTACCAAAAGGCGGGCCCCGGGAAGAAGGTAAAACGCATCATAAAGGACCCTAAGGTGACCATGAGATACGCACCCAGTAGCCTTGTAAACGCAGCAAGCGGCTTGTCTTTTAAAACTATTACAAGCGAAACGAACAAAAAAAGGTTACACAAAAAAGCAAACAGCGGAACCATCAAAAAAATCAGGTGGTTCGTGGACAATTTGCTCTTCCCTCCTATTCTCAGTTAAAAGAGGCTGCGCACCTCGGGCGGCGACTCAATAAGACCGAAATGTTCACAAAAGCGGCCTTCGCCCGTTTGAGGACAATCGCCGCGAATATAATTAGTGTATTCGGTTTCGACAAAAAAATCAATAATTTTACATTATTGGCTAAAAGTCCTTCATCCCGATGCGACTTTGCCGTATCGGAGCCGTCAAACCCGCCCGCATGCAACCTCATGCGCATGTAACGTTGCGTCACATGCGCGAAAGTGAAGTGCTACACAACCGACGGTTCAAACATCAGTTCGCCGGTTTCAAAGCGTGTGAGGCTCAACCGGCTCACATCAAGGCCTGTTGATTCGTTTAAAATCATATCCGCCATCGCGCGGCCGGTGATGGGGCCGAACATAAAGCCGTGTCCGCTGAAACCGCAGGCGGTGTAAAGTCCGTT
>JAEWZS010000080.1 GCA_023458355.1 Bacillota bacterium | reverse complement strand
GTTCAGGCGGTATGGTCGTTATGGGACAGGATACCTGCATGGTGGAGGTGGCGCGCTTTTTTATGAACTTCACGCAGAAAGAATCCTGCGGTAAATGCGTTCCCTGCCGTGAGGGAACCAAGAGGATGCTCGCGATACTTGAACGCATTGTTGCGGGCGAAGGTGAAGACGGCGACATAGAGCTTTTACTCGACCTTGCGGAAACCATTTCGGCTACATCGCTCTGCGGCCTTGGGAAAACCGCACCTTTACCGGTTGTGAGCACCATTAAAAGCTTTAAAAACGAATACGAGGCACACATATACGAAAAGCGCTGCCCTGCGGGAAGCTGCCAGAAGCTCAAGCAAATCTACATTGAACCATCCTTATGCAAAGGCTGCTCCAAGTGCCGGAATACCTGTCCCGCAGGTGCGATTACCGGCAAAATCAAAGAGCCCTTTTCGATACTGGCGAAATCGTGCATCAAATGCGGCGCTTGCTTAAATGCCTGCCCGTTTGGTGCAATCATGGAGGTATGAGTATGCAAAACAAAGCGTGGATGACCGTCGACAATATACCCGTTGAAATTAACGGCGAGAGAAACCTGCTGGAGCTGATTCGCAAAGCCGGTATTAAGCTTCCCACATTTTGCTACCATTCGGAGCTATCGGTCTATGGCGGCTGCCGCATGTGTATGGTGGAAACCAAGAACGGCGGCCTTGAAGCGGCATGTTCCACCCCGCCTAAAGCCGGTATGGAAATACGCACCAATACCGAACGACTTAGAAAATACAGGAAAACCATATTGGAGTTGCTTTTGGCGAATCACTGCCGCGACTGCACCACCTGTGAAAACAGCGGCAAGTGTAAGCTGCAGGACCTCGCCATACGTTTTCACATAGAGGGCGTGCGCTTTCCCAACACCGCAGAAAAGCCCAACCTCGAAACCTCCTCAGTCTCTATCGTACGCGACCGCAACAAGTGCATACTCTGCGGCGACTGCGTGAGGATGTGCAGCGAAGTGCAAAACGTGAGCGCCATCGATTTTGCTGGGCGTGGCTCCAAGTTGAGAATCAGCACCGCGTTTGACGTACCGCTTGCCCAGTCCCCCTGCGTTGGCTGCGGGCAGTGCGCAGCCGTATGCCCCACGGGCGCTATCGTTGTAAAAAGCGACGCGCAAGGCGTCTGGGCAGCGCTCGATGACAAGAACGTAAAAGTAAGCGTACAGATCGCACCCGCGGTGCGGGTTGCGCTCGGTAAAAAGTTCGGATTAAACAGTGGCGAAAACGCCGTCGGCAAGATTGTGGCAGCGCTTAGGCGTATGGGCTTTGAAGAAATTTACGACACATCCACCGGTGCGGACCTTACGGTACTTGAAGAGTCCAACGAACTTTTGAAACGGCTCGAAGAAAATAACGTTTTGCCGCTTTTCACCTCATGCTGCCCGGCATGGGTAAGCTATTGCGAAAAAAACTACCCCGAGCTTCTACCTAACCTTTCCACCTGCCGTTCCCCCATGCAGATGTTTGCTTCGCTCATCAAAGAGCAGGCAAAAACCTCCAGCAGGCGTGCTGTACACGTGGCCGTAATGCCCTGTACCGCAAAAAAATACGAGGCAACCCGTGAAGAATTCCGCATGGACAACATGAAAAATGTAGACTTTGTTATAACCACACAGGAGCTGATTCAGATGATTGAGGAAGCCGGCATCGTATTTTCCGAGCTTGCACCGGAAGCTGTGGATATGCCGTTTGGCAGCATGACCGGCGCAGGCGTAATTTTCGGCGTGACAGGCGGCGTAACCGAGGCTGTATTGCGGCGCGTCTGCACCGATAAGTCCGCTACGGCGCTGATGTCCTTTGCTTATCAGGGCGTTCGCGGCATGGAGGGTGTAAAGGAGACAACCATACCTTTTAACGGCAGGGAGCTTCGCATCGCTGTAGTCAGCGGTCTTAAAAACGCAAGCGACCTCATTACCCGCATTAAAGCAGGTGAGCCATTTGACTTCGTTGAAGTAATGGCATGCCCCGGCGGCTGTGTAAGCGGTGCGGGCCAGCCCTTTGCCCTATATGAAGAAAGAGAAAGCCGCGGCGAAGGGCTTTACGCCGCTGACAAGCTTTGCAGCATAAAGCGTTCCGAGGAAAACCCGATTATGCCCTCGCTTTACAACGGGCTTTTGCGGGGTCGCGTCCATGAGCTGCTTCATGTAGATTATGTGAAGGGAGAAACACACAATGCTTGAACTGACCGTTTGTATCGGCACTTCCTGTCACCTCAAGGGTTCCTATAATGTGCTGCAGACTTTTCAGCAGATGGCTGAGGAGTATTCGCTGCACGAAAAAGTGGTATTAAAGACAGCATTTTGTACAAGGAAATGCAACCAACCCGGCATTGCTGTTTCAATTGATGGAAAAGCATTTGGCGTAGGTCCGGAGAATGCAACGGAGTTTTTTAAGGTCAATGTTCTTCCGCTCGCAAATAAATAAGTCCATATATGTAAAATAAGTTTCCCCCGTACAAGCACGTTGCCGCGAAGTTTAGCATATGCTGATACACCGAGAATTTGGGGGGTGTCATCGTGCTAGACATGTTTTTCCAGTTCATACGGGATCTATTTGCATTCGCCGGTTATCTCAACACCAACAGCTCTTTCCCGGAGCCGCTTTCCCCGGAAGAGGAAAAAGCTTGCCTGCAGCTTTTAGGGCAGGGCGACGAGGATGCGCGAAGGAAGCTCATCGAGCACAATCTGCGCCTAGTAGCGCACATCGCTAAAAAATACGCCGCACCGCACAGGGATGCGGACGACATGATCTCCATCGGCACAGTCGGGCTTATAAAAGCGGTATCTACATTCAACCCCGGCAAGGGAAGCGCGCTTGCCACCTATGCTGCACGCTGCATCGAAAATGAAATGCTTATGTCGATTCGGAGCGACAAGAAACACTGCGGCGATGTTCCTCTTAACGGTCCCATCGGTAAGGACAAGGACGGCAATGAGATTACACTTGTTGACGTACTGGGTACTGATGCAGATTGCGTTTACAACATCGTAGAGCTTAACATCGCCTCCGCACAATTGCGGCGGGCGATTAAAAGCGTTCTGACACCACGCGAACAGATTGTTGTTGCACTCCGCTACGGGCTCACAGGCAGACGTCCCATGACCCAACGTGATATCGCAAAGCTTTTGGGCATTTCCCGCTCCTACATATCCCGCCTTGAGAAAAAAGCCGTTGCATGCTTAAACAAGGAGTTTGCGCGGATGAACGGAATATGATAGGTACATAATTCCTACATAAGTTTAAGGAGCTTTAGGTTTCATGGAAAAACTCTACGGCATACTTGAAACCGTTTTGCCCATCGTTGTGATGCTCGGGTTCGGTATCCTGTTTAAAAGGCTTCGCGCGTTCACCGCGGAGGGCATGAATACCATCAAAGGGCTGGTGCTCAACCTTTGTCTGCCTGCGCTCCTGTTTCGGACATTTGCGGGCGTTACTTACACATGGTCCGTGGCGGGCGTTTCTATTACGTTTTTTTTGCTCAGCTGCCTAGCTATCGCGCTCGCCTTCGGCCTCAAAAAGATTCTTACACCAAAGACATTTCTCACGCCGTTTTTGCTTACCAGTTATGAAACCGGGATGATTGGCTTTGCTCTCTACACGCAAATCTTCGGGCTACAAAACCTTGGAAATATCGCGATGATCGACCTCGGGCATGCGCCTTTCATGTTCATCATATTCAAGACTCTCATCGACAACAGCCGCCGCCATACCCCGAAATCGGTTATAAAGGACATGCTGTCCTCCCCGCTTATATGGTGTATTTTCTTAGGCATACTGACGGGTACAACGGGCCTTGGTAAGACCATTGAGGCTTCACCTTTTGGCAATGCTTTTGACGCAGTTCTCTTGTTTTTAGGCGCACCGACAGCTGCGCTTATTATGTTTGTGGTAGGCTATTCCTTCGATATTTCGCACCTCAACCTAAAGCGCGCCTTCGTGCTTGCGGGTGGCCGTTTGATCTTCCAAGCGATTATAGCCACGGCCGGCATTTTTATTACGGGACTTTTTATACCTAATAACGATCTTTTGAAGTGGGCGTTTGTTATGATAGCGATTCTCCCCCCTTCGTTTCTGGTACCCATATTTATGAAGGATGAGAAGGAAAACGCATTTTGCTCGGATTTCCTCTCGTTTTACACGCTCATTACCATGCTGCTGTTCGCGGTGATAGCGGTTATCAATGCGTAATAAACGAATAAACTTTTAAAAGAGCCGCCTGACAAGGCGGCTCTTGCGCTATAAAATAATAAAATTAACGTTTCAACTTTAGCAGATCGGCGTAATCCGTAATATCGAATTGCTTTGCTATAACACCGTTTTTTTCTGTCGTAACAGCCATCGTGAGGGAATTGTAGATCGCTTCCCGTACGGCCTCGACCGTCGCCTCAAAAAGAGGATCAAGCTGCCCGTCATCCAAGCGCATAAAGGGCTTCTTATGTGCGTCATGCCTGTCAAACAGGTTATCGGCACAGTTGGAAAACGCGACGCAGAAGTCCCCGCTCGAGTGAGCAAGGTAGGACCCCGTATCGTTAAGCCCCACAATGCCGCGCTTGGCGATGCGCTTAAGCTGGCGCGCATCAAGGGGTGCATCGGTCGCCACGATGATCATACAGCTTCCGGCAAGCGGACGCTCGTCAACGGGTGCAAGTGGCAGCTGATGGCCGTAAATGTTAAGGTTGCCTCCAAAATTCGTCTGTGCCAAAGCACCTACGGTATAGTTTTCTCGCTCGCCCATGACCGAACCTAAAATGATGCGTGATGCTGTGCCGATACCACCTTTGAAGCCGTAGCAACGCGTGCCCGTACCCGCACCTACACAGCCTTCTTCCACATCTTTACTCAATGCAGCAATGGCCTTTAAAGCGTGCGTACTCTTTACATGAAATGCCCTAAGGTCGTTGAGACCGCCATCGTTGGTTTCGCCGACGAGGGTATTCATTGACCAGTCGTTTTCTCCCATGTGCTGTACTTGATGCTCAAGTATACCCTGTATCACCTGGGCGACCGAGAATGTATTTGTAAGGCCTATAAGCGATTCCAGAACGCCCAGTTCCTCCACCTGTACGCTTCCTGCAAGCTTACCAAAACCGTTGCCCGCATATACCGCGCAGGGTGTAGGAAAGCGGTAGGGGTCTTTATCGTGGGGGCTTATGATGGTCACACCTGTGCAGGCTGTTCCCTCTTTTAGGGTACAATGCCCCACGGTAACGCCTAACACATCGGTTATGCTGTTTTTCTCGCCCGCTCCAAACCGCGCGGGGATATCCATCCAATCGCGGATGCGCTTGCGCTCTGCCATAGGATTACCTCACATTTTTCTACAATTATTCGCTGTTGTGATATGCGAATCCTCTAGCAAAATGGTTTATTTTGTAAATACAACCGTAATCTTTGTACCCTTTCCGGGTTCGCTTTCGAGGTTTAGCTTTGCGTTATGGAGCATAGCGGCATGCTTTACGATAGAAAGCCCGAGGCCTGTGCCGCCCGTTTCCTTAGCGCGGCCTTTATCGACGCGGTAAAACCTTTCAAAGACGCGTGTATGGTGCTCGCGCGGTATACCTATGCCTGAATCGGCGACGGAAGCCACTATGCCTTCCTCGGTATTTTTGACCTCCACAGTTACGTTGCCGGCGTCTTTGTTATACCGTACAGCGTTGTCGAGAAGGTTGTAAAACATTTCGTAAAGGAGGCGCCTCACACCTGTGACATCAAGGTCCGTACCTATAAAATCAAATTGCACGCCTTTTGCCGCAGCGCTTCCTTGTAGAGGTTCTGCTGCCTCTTTGGCTATGCTTAATAGCGCAACACGCTCACGCGGTGCTTCTCCCCCGTTTTCATCGAGCCGCGAAAGCTCCATAATATCCTCCACAAGGACAATCATACGCTGTGCTTCGAGATAGATGGCGTTTGCGAAGCGGTTTACATCCTCCGTCTTAGCAATGCCGTTTTTAATGATCTCTGCGTAGCCTGAAATGGAGGTAAGTGGAGTCTTAAGCTCATGCGAAACATTCGCGGAAAATTCGCGTCTTCGCTTTTCGGCTTCATGCCGCTCGGTAACATCCACGATAAGCATAACCGTGCCGGCGTTCCCACGCTCAGCCGTTACGGGATTTGCCATAAGGCTCATAAAGCGACCGTCCGCTTCAAGAGGTTGCTCATTGCGAACACCCTTTTGGGCAAGTTCAAGTGCGGTGCGCACGGCCATGGAACGATTTAAGGAAAACACGTGTTTGTTAAGGTAGTCTCCCTTATTAACGTTTAAAAGCCGTAGTGCACTTTTGTTTACAGCGAGTATGTTTCCCTTGGGGTCGAGGAGTAAAAGCCCTTCCGACATGTTTTCGGCGACAGAAGCAAGCTCATGCTGCTTATTGTAAAGCGCCTGCATGCGGCTTTCGATCTCTCCATTTTGTCGGTCTATACGAGATAGAAGGGGAGAAAGCTCATCGTACACATCGTTTTGCAACGGATGCTCCAGATCAAGCCCGTTGATGGGTTTTATGACGCGCCTTGTAAGGAACCGCGCTGCTATAAGAGAAATTACAGCCATACCGGCCACGGTAAGCAGCATATACGGAAAAGCACGGACAAGAGCATTATAAACACTATCCACGGCGATGGCCACGCGCAAAACAGTACCGTCTTGAAGCTGTATGGCTCGATAAAATGTTATCTGCCCCAGGGTTTCAGACAGACGTTCGGCTTCCCCATGCCCGGTTTTAAGCGCACGTGCAATTTCTGGCCGATCAAGATGGTTTTCCATTTGACCCGCGTCTTTTTCACTGTCGTAAAGCACAGTGCCGTCAGTTGCAACATGCGTAATGCGGCTGCCATCCCCTATGCCTCGAAGCTTAGTGAAATATGCCTCTCCGTTTAATTCCACCGCAGCAGCCACATAAGCTGCTTCATTCTTCACTTTTTCGCGCATAGCGTCATAGAAGCCGCCGTACATTACGAACGCGGCCAATACCATGGAGACAAGTACTGCCGCGCATGCCAGAAGGCTCATACCGCGGAACACTCGCTTTCTCACGCTAAACCTCCTCTTTCAGGCGGTAGCCCACACCGCGCACCGTTTCAATGATATCACCATAAACACCGAGTTTTTGGCGAAGTGTGCGAACATGTACGTCCACTGTGCGTGTTTCACCATCGAAATCGTACCCCCAAACGCTTTCTAAAAGCTTGTCGCGCGTGAGCACGATATTTTTATTTTCTATAAGACGCCGCAAAAGCTCGAACTCCTTGAGCGTAAGGACTATAGTATCACCGCCCGCCAGCACGGCATGGCGTTTCACATCCACCTCTACACCGCCTACGCGAAGCATGTCTTCTTTATCCTTTTTTCCACCCGCACGGCGCAGTACCGCCCTTACGCGAGAAAGAAGCTCCATCATGCCGAAGGGCTTTGTGACATAATCGTCTGCACCGGCATCCAAGAACTTCACCTTATCGTATTCGGCACCACGTGCTGTAAGCATCACCACAGGGAGCTCGCGTGTGCTGACTTTTGAGCGAAGCTTTTTTAAAATTTCATAACCATCTATACCCGGCAGCATCACATCGAGCAACACGAGCTCCGGGAGTTCGTTCTCAAGCGCTTCAAAAAACGTCGTGCCATCTGAAAATCCTATTGCTGTATGTCCCGTGGAGTTGAGGGTGTACACCACAAGCTCGCGGATACCGGTATCATCCTCCACGCAATAGATCACAGCGTTTCCCCTCCTTTATGTATTCCTGTGATAGAAAATTCCACCCACTCGGCAATATTCACGGCATGGTCACCTATACGCTCAAAGTACTTTGCAATCATAAGTAGATCGATCGCATATTCGCCGCGCTCGGGGTGCTTGCCAATGAGTTCAATAAGTTCCTTCTTTACTTGATCGAAAAGATCATCCACCACATCGTCATATTCCATCACCGCGCGGGCAAGCTTAAGATCCGCCTGCACAAACGCGTCGATACTCTCCGTGACCATTTTGATGGTAGCGCGTGCCATGTCGTTTACATGAAGCGTATCCTCAGGTACGATGTTCGCCATGGTCGTAATCTCCGCGATGTCCGCTGCTTGATCGCCTATGCGCTCCATGTCGGTAATCATTTTAAGGGCAGCAGAAACCTGCCTCAAGTCCCGTGCAACAGGCTGCTGGAACAACAGTAATTTTAAAGCTAGGCTTTCGATTTTACGTTCTTTTTCATCGATTTCATGATCAAACTCCGCTGTGCGCCGTGCGAGAGCGAGATCACCCTCCATAAGCGCCTGCGCGGCATTGGAGATAGCGTTTTCGCAAAGCGCACCCATTTCAATAAGCTCTGTATGCAGCGCTTCGAGTTGATCGTCAAAACGGCTTCTCATCATCCAAACCTCCCTGTTATATAGTCCTCGGTGCGTTTGTCTTTGGGCATGGAAAAGAGCTTTTCGGTGCTCGCGCGCTCCACGAGTTCGCCAAGCAAGAAGAAGGCGGTATAGTCCGATATGCGCGCCGCCTGCTGCATGTTGTGTGTCACGATAATTATAGTATATTTCCTTTTTAAATCCATTGCCAGCTCTTCTATTTTGGAGGTGGAAATGGGGTCGAGCGCTGAAGTGGGCTCGTCCATCAATAGCACCTCCGGCTCCACGGCGAGGGCACGCGCGATGCAAAGTCTCTGCTGCTGCCCGCCCGAAAGCTCGAGTGCGCTCTTTTTGAGCCTGTCTTTTAGCTCTCCCCATATAGCGGCATTTTGAAGTGAGCGCTCCACGATATCGTCAAGCTTAGCTTTGGATTTGATTCCATGTGTGCGTGGTCCGAACGCCACGTTATCGTAAACACTCATGGGAAACGGGTTAGGCTTTTGAAACACCATGCCGACGCGTTTTCTTAATAGGTTAACATCCATGCCGTTAAATATACTTTGCCCGTCAAGCAATACCTCCCCTTCCGTTCTGCAGCCTTCCACCAGGTCGTTCATGCGGTTAAGCGTTTTTAAAAGCGTGGACTTGCCGCATCCTGAGGGGCCGATGAGCGCGGTTATATGGTTCTCGGGTACAGTGAGATTTACTTTTTTGAGCGCCTGAAAACTTCCGTAGTATAAATCCAGAGCGCGTACTTCTATTTTATCCATTTGTAATCAATACCTCATCCCTTGGAAATCTTTTTAGCCACGTACGCAGAAAGGCGGTTGATGAGCAACACTACCACCACAAGTACCGCTGCCGTAGCATAGGCCTCATCCACATGAAGCCCTTCGCTTGAAAGCACGTACATATGCACCGAGAGCGTTCTGCCGGATTGGAACAGTGAGCTTGCAATCTGCGGCACGGTGCCTGCCGTGTAGATAAGCGCTGCAGTCTCCCCTGCCACACGCCCTACCGATAAAATGATGCCTGCGAGTATGCCGGGCACCGCCACGGGCAGGACCACCTTAAATACCGTTCGAAGTTTACCCGCACCAAGTCCGTAGCTGCCTTCGCGATAGGCATCCGGGACAGCGCGCAATGCTTCCTCTGTAGTGCGCATTATAAGCGGCAAATTCATGATAGCGAGTGTAAATGCGCCGGCGAGCAATGAAAAACTCCACTTGAGTGCGCTGACAAAAAACAGAAGCCCGAAAAGTCCGTAAACAATGGAAGGGATACCGGAAAGCGTTTCTGCCGTAACGGCAACCACCTTCACAAGCTTATTACCGCGCTTTGCGTATTCCGCCAGGTAAATGGCGGAAAATATGCCGATCGGGGCGGCGATGAAAAGCGATATTACCGTCATCGCAAGAGTGTTGATGAGCGCGGGCATAAGAGACACATTCTCGGATGTATAGTTGAATGAAAAGAGGTCCCAGCTTAAATTCGGCACACCCTTGAAGAGTACATACCCAAGTATGACGAGTACCGCTGCTGCTGTTATACCGGCAGCAAACGTTACCGCAATACGGAGTACCACGGATAAGGGGTCGCGACGAATTTTGTTTTTTCTTTTAGTATGCTCCATAACCCCAACCCCTTACAAGGTTTTCCGTTTCAAAACGGAAAACAAAAGATTGATAAGTAAAATGAATACGAACAACACCACCGCCGTTGCGATGAGCGCTTCGCGGTGCAAATCGGCCGCATAACCCATCTCTATAACGATGTTAGCCGTCATGGTTCGTATTCCCTTTAATAACCCCGCAGGCATGCGCGGCTGGTTGCCCGCTACCATTACAACAGCCATTGTCTCGCCGATGGCGCGTCCTACGCCGAGGATAACCCCTGCGAGTATACCGGATTTTGCCGCAGGAACCGTTGTGAAAAACACGCTTCTTTCATGCGTTGCACCTAAGGCAAGCCCGCCTTCGTAGTAGCTCTCCGGTACCGCACGTATGGCGCTTTCACTTACGGTTATTATTGTCGGGAGTATCATCACGCCTAAAAGGATGCATGCGGCGAGCATGCTTGTACCCATGCCTCCAAACTCATCACGAATGAAGGGCACAAGCACGATAAGGCCGAAAAAGCCGTAAACAACGGAAGGAATACCTGCAAGGAGTTCCACTGCCGGCTTCAATATTTTATAAAGCTTTGGAGGACAGAACCGTGCAAGGTATACCGCGCACAAAAGGCCAATAGGCACGCCTATAATAAGTGCGCCTGCTGTTACATAAATGCTGCCTACAATAAAGGGGAAAATGCCGTAATAACCGTTGGACGGCTTCCATTTCTCCCCGCCCAAAAATTCCAATATGCCGATCTCTTTGACGGCCGGTATGCCGTTTGCGAATAAAAATAAGCAAATAAGCGCCAACGCAAGTAAGCTTACGCTGGCAGCTGCCGCAAACACGAGCTTCATTACTTTCTCTTTCGTATGCTTCATAGTGTTCCCTTAACATTTGGGACGGAGCATACAGGATAATCCCGCATGCTCCGTACCGAATTTTTTAACCTTCAAGCCCATCCCACGTGAGAACTTCGCCTACGTAAATTTGCTTTACCTGCTCGGCAGTTAAGCCGTTAATGGGGTTTTTGAGGTTCGCGATTACTGCGATGCCGTCCTGGCAGATAGCGGTACCGGTAAGGCCGGCTTCAAGCTCACTATCCTTGAGTGCACGAGAAGCCATACCGATATCGCAGATGCCTTCGATGGCCGAGGTCATGCCGGTGGTGGAGTCGCTCGTCTGCATTTCGATCTTCACGTTGGGGTTTACGAGGGCGTAGGCTTCCGTGAGCTTTTCCATGATGGGGCTTATGGAGGAGGAGCCCGCGATCACGAGCTTGCCCGAGGCCTGTCCGCCGCTGAAGGCGGGGGCGT
>JAEWZS010000079.1 GCA_023458355.1 Bacillota bacterium | reverse complement strand
AACCCGAGCGGGCGAACAAGATGCAGCCTGGTGCCGGTTACGGCACAGGTGCGTGATATGTTTCCCGTATTCTGCGGAATTTCCGGTTCTACCAAGACGATGTTGAACATGCGCGCCTCCGTACTTTAGTAAAGCAACGAATTTTATTTTATACGCGCACACATCTTTTTTCAAGCCCCGCCTATTTCTTTGCCGGACTCTCTACGAGCTTTCGAATCTTATCAAGGTAAATATCCGTAAGTTCCTTGGAGTATTCTTCGCTGTAACCCCCGGCAAGAACCTTACACGACATAAAGCTTTCTGAAGGGCTTATGTGCACCCACCCCTTATCGCTTTTCACCTTAACGCCGTCAAGTAATTCCACGCGGTTTTCTTTTTCCGTTTCCACAAGGCTCCTCAATACCCGCCCTACGTCGCGCCAGGAACAGCCGACCTCGGATTCGCGCGTATGTGCCTCAGGTAATTCCTTCAAGAGCGATTCAAGCTCTCCCGTCTGTGCAAGTTCACAAAGCCGTACGACAGCAGTCTCGGGCTCAAAAAGCTCCGGCAGGTAGTTCCCGGCGTTCATCGCCGCCTCAAGCCATTTGGAGCGCACGTTTGCGGCGCGATCCACCTTAGCGCCGGCTTTTATTAAAGCATCCGCGTATTCCTCATTGAGCCCTACAGGAAGCGTAAACTCGGTCTGCCGCTCTGCGCGAAAGGCGCTCAACGCAAACACGAACTGCAATTCTGCCTTATTAAGATGCCTGTCTTTATAGATGAATAACTCCGGATCACCGCTCTCCCCCATCATCACACCTATCGTAGCGCCCGAAAACACCATAGACCCGTGAAGTTTGTCCTTTTGCCTATCGTTCATATAAAGCACGCGTATTCCTACGGGCAAAAGCACGCGCGCGATAGTGTCAAACGCTCCCGCGCTCCCGCCTACAATTACAGTTATTGCTCCTGCGTCCACGCGCTTAAGTGTGAGCGTTGCTGCTATATGCGCCTCGTATGCCTTAATTGCGGCGTTGTTATGCTCCACCACGCCGAGCCTTGAAAACGTTACGGGCCGCTTAAACCCTTCCTCGTATTCTTGCTTGAACTTCCTATAATCCTTCGCTTTGAGCTCCGCTCCGGTATTGTCAAATAAATAGAGCTCCGTTTCGTGAGCATTGCGCGCGCTATGGCGGATATACGTGCCTCCGTTTAGGCGAAACGTGCGTATCGCGTATTCAAACGCGGAGGGGGTGCATACGCCGAAATCGCACACATCAACACCTTGCGATAAAACCCCTGAAAACAACGCATGCTTGAGCATAACGGATTGCTGGCTGCCGTCCGTCGCCACACCCAGCTCTGCCGGTAAACGGTGTATCGCAGCAAACGCGCAGCCAACACGCGCAGTGTTTTGTGGGTTCATATCGCCGTCGCAATAACCGCGTAGAGGAAGTTTTTCCATCTGCTTTTCCCCATGCTCCTGCCAAACAACGTTTTCCCCAAATACGCCTTCATCCGCGAGCTTTTTCTGCGGCCAAATGAGCACGCCTTTTTTAATTTTCGCGGCTTTACCCACATGCGTACCCGTGCCTACAGCGCTTTTTTCAAACGCAGCCGAACCCGTATCCATGTGCGCTTCTTCGCAAAGAATCGCACCGCGAATTTCTACGTTTTCACGGACGCGCACATTTTCCATTAGTACCGACTGCTTGATACTGCTCCCCGTACCCACCTTGCTGCCTGTGCCTATCACTGCGTACGCATCGACAAGTGCTCCGTCGGCGATTTCCGCACCCTTCCCGACATAGCATGGTGCACACAAGGTCGCTTTTTTAGACACATGCGCGCCCTCCTCTATAAAAATGCCGTCGCGCCCCACAGCGCGGGGCATATACGCACATTGACCATCTAGCAGCGCGTGCTGCGCCTCCAAGTATTGCTCGAGATCGCCTATATCGCACCAGTAGCCCGTGGTCTCATACCCGTTTATGGGAATGCCGTTTTTCATCACAAGCGGGAAAAGATCGTTACTGAAATCAAACGGTCTGTCAGCCGGGATCATTTCCAATATCTCGGGCTCAAGTATATAAACACCTGTATTCGCAAGATCGCTGAACACCTCAGAAAGCATGGGCTTTTCCAAAAAGCGTGTGATGACGTTTTCGCGGCTGAGCAATACAACACCATACTCCGTCGGCACGGCGACCTTTTTTAATACAATCGTGAGCTTTGCCCCATGCTCCTTGTGCGCACTCAACGCTGCGCTTAAATCCATATCGGTCAAAGCATCACCGCTTAACACAAGCGTAGTATCCGTAGGCGTTGGCACCGCAGCGCGAACACTTCCTGCAGTGCCGAGAGGTTTTTCCTCGATGGCGTATTTCACATCCACTTTAAAGCGTTCGCCGTTTCCCACATGGTGCATGATGATTTCGGGCAGATAAAAAAGTGTAGCCGTTATATCCGTAATGCCGTGCAAGCGCAGCAGATCAAAACAATACTCGATGACAGGCCGGTTTAAAATTGGCACCATGGGCTTTGGCTTGGTGCAGGTGAGCGGCCGAAGGCGGCGGCCTTCGCCGCCCGCCATGATTACTGCGCGCATAAAAAATACCACCTTTCCGTTTCATGAAATGCGGTATTAGTTTGCGCTCACGCGAGCGGAATATTCCGTTGTATCGGCAATCCTTAGTATCAGCTAAAGAAGGAGTTCCCGCCGTAAGTCGCAACATATTTATGCGAACTCCAGCTTTCGCCCTTTCCGGCGGTTCGGAAATAATAAACATTAGAGGAGAAAATTGTATCACCGCTCAACACAGCCTGCACCGCTTCGATGCAGGTCGATGACGGCTTCACTGCGCGAAGTGCAGCCTCATCGTCCGCTGTGGAGAACTGATTGCGCTGAAATATAACACCCTCTATGGTTGAGCGGAAAATGCCGCTCTGCACGCGGTTTAAAATCACGTTAGCCACTGCACGGTAACCGTCGTAATTGCCGCGTGTGCCCTCTTCGTAGGCAATCTGCGCTATTAAAAGTACGTCCTCGGCGCTGTAGCTGCCCGCGCCGCCATTGTTGGCTTCTTGAGGCTTGGGTGTAGCTGTCGGTTCAGGCTTTGATGTCGGTTTTGGTGTTGCTTTTGAAGACGGCTTTTTTGTTGGCTCGGGCGTAGGCGTAGGGATTGCGCCGACACCAACAAATTCCTTTAGCATGAAGCCGGTTTTACCGTCGATTTCCACCTGATACCATTCGTAGGTCTTTGCTGTAATGAGAAGCAATGTGTTGCACTCGTATTCGCCGATCACATCATAATCCGTTCCCGGCCCGTTTCGCAGGTTAACCGTCAGCGCTCCTACATATCCATCTACGTCTTTCACATTGGACAACGCATAATCCGGCGTCGGTGAAGGTGCTAAAGTCGGCTCCGGGGTCGCCGTCACAACGCTCGTCAAAGTCGCTGTAGGCGCAGGCGTCGCTGGGGTAGGCGTTACGGGCTGTGGTGTGATCTCAACAAATGTCTCCTCGGAAAGAACGACCGCCTCGACAGCCTTCTCAGATAAGCCCGTAGCAGACTGAACTGCACAGCCACCTAATATAAGCGCTGCGAAGACTAGTAACGGTATTAGGCTTTTTTTAAATTGCACCATGCTTTATAAGATGTACTTTCTCAGATCCTCTCCGTTGAATTCTGCGGATAAGTGCTCTTTCACATAGCCTTCGTCCACTACTACCTTTGTAAGCGGGAACGAGCCGTTTGCATTGAAAGAAATATCATCGAGAAGATTTTCCATGATGGTATGCAGCCTTCTCGCGCCTATGTTTTCGCTTGTCTCGTTGGCGTTGTATGCGTATTGCGCAAGCACC
>JAEWZS010000078.1 GCA_023458355.1 Bacillota bacterium | reverse complement strand
GTCGTTTATAAGCACGCGCTTAAAAATGCACTTATCCCCGTTATCACCTACATGGGGCCGATGATCGCCTACATCCTCACCGGCAGCCTTGTTGTGGAAACGGTGTTCACGATTGGCGGCTTGGGTTCTAAGTTCGTGACAGGTATTACCAACCGCGATTACCCGATGATCATGGCTACCACGATTTTCCTTTCGGTGCTCATGGTTATCGCTACCCTCATAAGCGACCTTATCTATAAGGCCGTCGACCCGAGAATTACCTTTGAATAGGAGGCACAAAAAAGTATGAGCGATCTGGAACACAAAATCCCCAAGAAGCGCCTCCTGAGCCTTCATCTGGCTCTATCCTCTTTTGCACCCGCAGATGAAGCCGAGAAGGAAATGCATGTGCAGATGCGCGAGCCGTCCACGTTTTTTAAGGACGGCATGCGCAAGCTTTTCAAAAATCCGCTTGCGGTAGGCAGTATCATCGTACTTGCGCTATTGGTTGTCATCATCATATTCGCGCCAATGGTTGTTCCCTACGGCTACGAGGAAATGATCACCGTCAACGGCATACGCGACAAGGGCGCTAAAAACCTCCCGCCCATGACCTATTCCGTGCTTGAACAAAAGGCAATTGCCGAGGGACAGGAACTCTTTCCGCATATATTCGGCACGGATAACTTAAGCCGCGACTATTTTATCCGCGTCGTGTACGGAGCTCGTGTTTCCCTGTCCGTTGGCTTTTTTGCGAGCATCATCGTTCTCATTATCGGCCTTGTTTACGGCTCCGTTTCCGGTTATGTGGGTGGTAAGGTAGACCTTTTCATGATGCGTATCGTGGATATCATCTACTCATTACCGGACATGTTGATGATTATCCTCCTGTCGGTGGTGCTTGACCCGCTATTAAAGGATGTTATTGCGGGAACGACGCTTGAGGCGCTGGGCACCAACATAATCAGCTTGTTTATAGTGTTTGGTCTTCTTTACTGGGTCGGTATGGCTCGCCTTGTGCGCGGCCAAATCCTCTCCATCAAGAAGAACGAATACGTGATTGCGGCACGTGCCTTGGGCGCAAAGGGCGGAAGAATTGTTCGCAAGCACATTTTGCCCAACTGCATGAGCGTCATTATCATTTCGACCGCCTTGCAGGTACCTGCCGCTATATTTACCGAAAGCTTTTTGAGCTTCGTAGGCCTCGGCGTACAAGCGCCGATGCCGAGCCTTGGTTCCCTCGCCAACGCTGCGCGGCAGGGCCTCCAAAGCTATCCCTACAAACTGGTATTCCCGGCGGCCGCCATCTGTTTGATCGTGCTTGCTTTCAATCTTTTGGGCGACGGTCTTCGCGATGCCTTCGACCCCAAGTTAAGGAAGTGATCGTATGAGCGAGAATTTGTTGCAGGTCAAAAACCTACAGACACAGTTTAATACCGACGCCGGCGTAGTTAAGGCCGTGAACGGAATCTCTTTCAACCTGGAAAAAGGTAAGGTTCTTGGCATTGTCGGTGAATCGGGCTCCGGTAAAAGCGTTACCGCCTATTCCATTTTGCGTATCCTTGTGGACCCCGGCAAAGTGGTTGGTGGCGAGGTGCTTTTTGAGGACGATGATATACTCAAATACTCCAAGCGGCAGATGAGAAGCTTCCGCGGCGAGAAGATAAGTATCATATTCCAAGACCCCATGACGAGCCTTAATCCGGTCTATACCATCGGCAACCAGTTGATGGAGGCCATACTCCTCCATACCAACCGCAACCGCAAGCAGGCCCGTGAGCGCGCTATTGAAATGCTTTCGCTTGTGGGTGTAAACGACCCGCAAAAGCGTATTAAGCAATATCCGCACGAGCTATCGGGCGGCATGCGCCAACGTGTGATGATTGCCATGGCGCTTGCCTGCGAGCCGGATATTTTGATTGCTGATGAGCCGACCACCGCACTTGACGTGACCATTCAGGCGCAGATACTCGAACTCATGCAAGATCTGCAAAAAAAGCTCGGCATGGCCATCATTATTATCACGCACGATCTTGGCGTTATCGCTGACATGTGCGATGAGATTATCGTGATGTACGCAGGGCGCGTATGCGAGCGCGGCACTGCAGACGAGATTTTCTATAATCCGAAGCACGAATACACCAAAGGCCTTATGCGCTCCATCCCCAAGCTTGGTTCGGGCCATATCCGCCTGCAGCCCATCGGCGGCACACCTGTGGACCTATTGAATCTTCCCGCAGGCTGCGCCTTTGCCTCACGCTGCGACTGCGCCATGAAGATATGCCTTCATGAGCAGCCGGAGGAAATTTTCGTTGCCCAAGATCACCTTGCGGCCTGCTGGATGAATGTTAAGGCCGTTTATGATGAGGCTTCTACTACCACGACCGGAGGTGACAACAAATGAGCAAACCCCTCCTTGAGGTCAAAAACCTAAAGCAATACTTCCCCATAAAGACGGGGCTGTTCGAAACCACTCCCTTAAAGGCCGTGGACGATGTTTCCTTTGATCTTGCACAAGGGGAAACGCTTGGGCTCGTGGGCGAATCCGGCTGCGGTAAAACCACCGTAGGCAGAACTATTTTGCACCTTTACAAGCCCACTGCAGGACAGGTTTTCTTCGACGGCGTAGAGATTACCGAAAAGAATATAGACGAGCACCGCAAGGATATGCAGATCGTATTCCAGGATCCCTACTCCTCGCTCAACCCGCGCATGACGGTCGGCGATATCATCGGTGAGCCGCTCGACATTCGCCGCGTTCCCCGCGCCGAGCGCAGGGAAAAGGTTGAATATCTTTTAGACCTTGTTGGTCTTTCAACCGAGCATGCCACCCGCTACGCACATGAATTTTCGGGTGGCCAGCGCCAGCGTATCGGCATTGCGCGCGCGCTTGCGGTGGATCCTCGCTTCATCGTTTGCGATGAACCCGTATCAGCGCTCGACGTTTCCATTCAGGCGCAGATTATCAACACATTTGAGGATCTGCAGCAAAAACTCGGCATCGCGTACCTTTTCATCGCGCATGACCTTTTGATCGTACAGCATATTAGCAAGCGCATCGCCGTAATGTATTTAGGCAAGATCGTAGAGCTGGCTGAGGCGAATGAGCTTTGCGAAAAGCCGGAGCATCCCTACACGATGTCGCTGATGTCCGCCGTACCGCTGCCAGATCCGGAGGCCGCGAGGAAACGCCAACGTATCGTGCTTGAGGGCGATGTTCCAAGCCCTCTCAAAATGCCGAGCGGCTGCCCGTTCCGCACGCGCTGCAGATATGCCACAGAGCGTTGCGCGCAAGAAATGCCTGCACTCACAGAGCGCGGCGCAGGGCATTTTGTAGCATGCTGGAACAAATAATTTTTTGTTAACAGCCGAAGGCGGCAAAGCCGCCGCGGTTGCTATAAATAATAAGGAGGATAGAACATGAAGACCACAAAACTCATCGCACTGCTCATCGCTTTGATGATGGTTTTCTCGGTAGTGGCTGCCTGCCAGACTTCGGGTACTGACACGCCCGATACACCCGACACACCCGCAACGGCAGCACCCGAGGCAACCCCCGGTGAAGAGCAGCCCGTAGCGACCGACCCGCGTCCCGACTGGACCGGTTATGATGCGCTCATTACCGAGATCAAAACCACGACTGACTTCGCAAAGCGCGTGGAGCTGATGCACCAGGCTGAGGACATACTCATGGATACCGGCGCTGTCATGCCCATTTACTATTACAATGACAGCTACATGATGCGTTCCACCGTACAGGGTCTGTATTCCAACCTGTTCGGCACGAAATTCTTCCAAAACGCGACCGTTGGCGATGCGACCACGCTGCGCCTGCAGCTCGCATCCGAGCCCGACCGTCTTGACCCTGCCCTCAACAGCAGCGTTGACGGTGCCTGCCTCGCGGCGAACAGCTTTGGCGGCCTTTATACCTACAATGCAGAAGGCTTACCCGCCCCCAATTTCGCCACCGGCTTTGAAGTATCCGCCGATGGGTTGACCTATGTGTTCACCTTAAGGGACGGCCTCAAGTGGAGCGATGGCTCCGATTTGACCGCTGCGGACTTTGAGTATTCCTGGAAGCGCGCCGCGAACCCCTTGACGGGTGCTGACTACTCCTACATGTTCGCCGGCATCGCAGGTTACAGCGAGATGGGCGTATATGAAGACGTTGTTAACGACGACGGCACCACCGGTAAAAAGCTTGTAAGCGTCGATGCCGACAAACTGCAGGTCAAAGCTGAAGGCAATAAGCTTACCGTAGTTTTAACCTCACCTTGCGCCTACATGCTCGACCTTATGGCATTCCCGACCTTCTTCGCCGTGAAGCAGTCCCAGGTTGAGGCTGCTGCCGGTTACCTCGACGCCGATGGCAACATCGCGGACGCGGGTGCTTGGGCGCTGGAAGCCGGCTTCGTTTCGAGCGGTCCTTTCATGCTCCAGAGCTGGGTCCACAACGAGAGCATGACCTATGTGAAGAACCCCAACTACTGGGATGCTGCCAACGTGAAGCTCGAGAAGCTCGAGTTCATGCTTTCCGCGGATGACGTGGCGATCTACGCCGCATACCGCGCCGGCGATTTGGACTTCATCGACGGTGTTCCCAACGATGAAATCCAAACCCTTCTCACTACGGCCGATCCCGAGTTCTACATTGTACCGCAGCTTGGTACCTACTATGTGGAATTCAACGTAAAGTCCCCGCTGTTCGAAGGCAAGACCGCCGAACAGGCCTCCGCGATGCGCCGTGCGTTCAGCCTCTTGATCGACCGCGTATACAT
>JAEWZS010000077.1 GCA_023458355.1 Bacillota bacterium | reverse complement strand
AGCTTTGGGTGCCGATATTGCCATGGCTTTTGACGAATGTGCCCCCTACCCTTGTGACGAAGCCTACGCCCGCGCCGCCATGAACAGGACGCATCGCTGGGCTAAGCGATGCAAAGATGCGCATACTCGCGAGGATCAGGCGCTTTTTTGCATTGTACAGGGCGGTACCTATAAAGAGCTTCGTATTGAAAGCGCTAAATACATGACCGATCTTGACTGCATCGGTTACGGTATAGGCGGCTTGAGCGTAGGCGAACCAAAGCCTATCATGTATGATATGCTTGAGGCTTTAATGCCCTTTATGCCCAAAGATAAGCCCCGCTACCTCATGGGTGTCGGCAGTCCGGATTGTCTAATTGAGGGTGTGCTCCGAGGTGTAGATATGTTCGACTGCGTTCTACAGACGCGTATTGCTCGAAACGGCCTTGCGCTTACCGGAAACGGTAAAAGGATGCTTCGAAACGCCACCTTTGAACGTGACTTTACACCTATTGAAGATGGCTGTGACTGCTACACTTGTAAAAACGGTTTTACGCGTGCCTATATCCGCCACCTCGTGAAGTCCAAGGAGATCTTGGCAGCACAACTCATCACCATGCACAACCTTCGTTTCTCCATAAGACTTATGGAACGCGTGCGTGAAGCGATTCGAACCGACAGACTTCTTGACCTTACAAAAGAGCTTTACGAGCAAGGCGCGCTGAATTGATATGAGCTTGATTTTCAACAACCTGAATGAGGTCGGAACCGAGCGGCTCGGGAAAGCACTATCAAAACGTCTCTTCCCCGGTGCGTTTCTCGCGCTCTACGGTGACCTTGGGGCAGGTAAAACCGCATTCACCCGTGCCATCGCGACGGGGCTTCAAATCTTTGACATTATGAGCCCTACTTTTACCATTGTACGCGAACATGAAACGCCAAGCGGCATCAAGTTTTTCCACTTCGATGCGTACCGCCTTGCAGACGCGGATGAGCTTTATGCAATCGGCTATGAAGATTATCTCGCGCAAAACGCGATTATCGCTATGGAATGGTGCGAAAATGTTTTAGAGGCATTACCTCCTCATCGTCTTGAGATACATATTTCAGGAAGTGGCAATGAATCGCGCACCATCGAATTTGTACCGATTGGCGCAAGGTACTTAGAAATGCTGGAAGGAATAATCCTATGATTCTTTTAAGCGTATCCACCTCCGGCAGCATCGCATCTGCCGCGCTTTTAAAGGACGGCAAGCTGCTCGAACTAGTAAAAGGCGAGCGCGGTCTCACCCATTCGGAAACCATACTGCCGCTTTGCGATGGGCTCTTAAAGAGCTTTAACCTTATAACACGCGATGTGGACGCTTACGCAGTCGATATTGGCCCGGGCTCGTTTACGGGCGTACGCATAGGCGTATGCGCCATGAATGCAATGGCAGCAGCTTCCAGTAGCCCTATAGCTGCTGTCTCTTCTCTTGACGCGCTTTACGAAAGCGTTCGTGAATACCCTTGCGTCTGCTCCCTCATCGACGCAAAAGGAAAAAAGGTGTATGCCGCACACTACGAGACTGATAAAACTACATTGCAGCCCTTCGCCACAACATTGGATGAACTTTTACCGCTTTTGCCCCGCGGTACCGCCTATGTAGGCGATGGTGCTATAGCTTATGAAACGGATATACTTGCATTTGATGAAACTGCGGTTATCCTGCCTCATACTCTTCTTGCGGACGCGGTTGCTATTTTAGGTTATAAAATGTACCAAAGCGGAAACACGTGCTCCGAAGCGCTCCCCCTTTATTTGCGCCCGTCACAAGCCGAGCGTTTAAGGAAAGAGTAGTATCCGATGGAACAGATATTTTTCCGTCCCATGCAAAAGACGGATTTAAGCCGCGTTGCGGAGCTTGAAAAATTATGCTTTCGCAGCCCCTGGTCCTATAATGCCCTCGCGGGTGAGCTTAAAAACAACGCGGCGCATTACCGAGTCGCCGAAAAAAACGGAGTTGTTATCGGTTACGCGGGCATGTGGCTTATTTTGGACGAGGCGCATATCACAAATGTTGCCATAACACCCGAAGAAAGGGGTTTGGGCTATGGGAGAGCGCTGATGCTAACCATGATGCATCTTGCGGTTTCTTTGGGTGCGGTCGATATGACGCTCGAAGTACGCGAGTCTAACCTAACAGCTCAGTCGCTCTATTATGCGCTCGGCTTTGAAAAGGCGGGCATGCGCAAAAAATATTACAGCGATACCGGCGAAAGTGCCTACATACTTTGGCTCAAGAGCATCAAGAGCCATCTTCTATCAGAAAGGAGCATCCCCATGAAACAAGCCATTATTACTAACAATGCCCCTGCCGCCGTCGGCCCTTACAGCCATGCTATCGTAAGTGGTTCCTTCGTTTTCACTTCAGGCATGCTAGGAAGCGATCCGTCTACCGGGAAACTCAAGGAGGGCGTGGAGGCGCAGACCGAGCAGGCATTTAAAAACCTGAAAGCCGTGCTCGAAGCCTCCGGTGCTGCGCTTTCCGATATCGTAAAGACCACCGTATTTATAAACGACATGAAGGATTTCCCGCTCGTCAACAAAATCTACGGCTCGTATTTTGACGATGCATTCCCCGCCAGAAGCTGCGTACAGGTAGCAGCGCTCCCGGCAGGCGGGCTCGTAGAGATTGCAGCTGTCGCGATTCTCAACAAATAACCGTGGAAGCCTTACCGCTTCAAAAACATACGCCCATTTTTCAATTTAGGGCGCTGTGTGTAGTTGCGCTCGGGCTTTCCTGCGGTGTTTTTCTTGGAAATGTAGTAGAGCGCATATGGCTTTTAACCGCCGTATGCGCTTTTTTAATGTGCACGATGTTTCTTACTTTTTCGGGATTACCTAAAATTGCGCTTCTTTTGCATCGCTTGCATTGGGCACTTTACGCATAGGCGCATACCTGCTATTACCGCTTGATTTGAGTGCTCTTACCACTGCTGAGGCTGCAAGTAGTTTCTTTGACGGGCTAAGAGAAGCGCTTTTTTCTGCATCCGACACGCTTTTTACCGACAATGCAGCGTTGTTGAAGGGCATGCTTTTCGGGTACCGTACGGAGCTTTATCCGGATACGCTCCAAGCTTTTCGCGCTACGGGGCTTTCGCATATTCTAGCGCTCTCGGGCATGAACATATCGCTTTACGCATTTCTGATTTTACTTGTAATCCCAAAGAAATACCGCATGACGCGCTTTTTTGCAGTGGGGATATTTTCGCTGCTCTACTGCGCTGTTGCTGCCTTTCCCGCTTCGCTCGTGCGCGCGGCGGTTATGACCCAATGCGTTCTTTTAAGCGGGGTATTCAAGAGGCGCAGCGACCTGCCCGCTTCCCTCTCTCTTGCAGCAACGGTTTTGCTTCTTTTTTCACCAATGCAGCTTTTTGATGTCGGCTACCAGCTTTCCTTCGCGGCGGTCTATGCCATTATGCTTTTTTATGAGCCGCTTAAGAAAAAGCTTTATTTTTTAGGCGAAAGCATCGCATCAGATGTTTCCCTCACGGTATGCGGTACGCTCGGTACATTCCCGCTGAGCGCGCATTACTTCGGTGAGGTAGCATGGCTTACTCTTTTTTCCAACATCCTTATTTTGCCAGTAGCAAGCCTAGGGCTTATCGTGTCGCTTCCCGCGGTACTTATTTATTTTCTCTCCCCTGCAATTGCCTCCGTACCCGCGAATATTGGTGACCTCGCGGCGAGTATAACAGTGCGCACAGCAGAACTCATTGCCGCACTGCCGTTTGCTATCAGCAAATTTAAAACCCTGCCAATTCTTCCCGTACTTCTTTTCTATGTAGGCATGGCGCTGCTTTCGCGCTACAACTTAAAAACACCGGTGACGAAGTACATTGCAGGCGGCAGCGTGTTTCTTCTCGCCGCTCTCGTTCTTCTCGTTTTCTGAGTATACTTCTGTTATAATGAACCTATGAATCATTTGGAATTTGCATCGCTTCTAAAACACAACGATTTCAGCGGCGCTTTTTTGCTTCACGGCGACGAGGAGTTCGTTAAAGCCGGCTTGCTTCACACGCTTATTCAGTTACTCGACGAGGGAACACGTGACCTCAATATTGAAACGTTTGAGGAAGTGGACTATTCTGCTGTCCGCACCGCATGCGAAACACTCCCTTTCTTTACAGAACGTCGCGTGGTCATTTGCCGTGCATTACCCGTGGAGGATGCCGCCAAGCAATTTATAGATTATCTTCCAAGCGTCCCGCCCTCGACTACGCTTTTGTTTTTCGTGCGTGGTAAGGCATCTTCTAACCTCTCCATCGTAAAAGCGTTTATATCCATGGGCCGCGATGTTCTTTTTTCGGAACTAACCCCTGCCGATGCTGTGAAATGGATATTGCAGCGAGGTAAAAAGCTCGGCTCCCCCATTGCCGAGAAGGACGCTTACTACCTTGTGAAGCTTTTAGGTACGGATATGACCTTACTTGCAGCCGAGTTTGAAAAGGCTGTCGCTTATGCAGGCGATCAGAAAGAAGTAACGCGCGCCGTAATTGACACGGTCGTCACGCCGAGTTTGGAAAGCGATACATTTCGCATAATCGACCTCCTTGCGGACGGCCGTAAACAGGAGGGGCTTTTAGCACTTAAAAAGCTTCTCGATTCAGGTGCCAGCGCCATGGGGCTTGCAGCTCTATTCGGGAAACGTATGCAAACGATCTTAAAAGTTCGAAAGCTCATCGACGAGGAAGACCTTAAACGAAGCGATGTCGCGAGGGCGTTGGCGCTTAAGCCCCACATCGCGCAAAGAAATTTCGATTTTGCCAAATGCTATTCTTATTTAGAGATAGCAGAGATTTCAAAAGCGTTCGCAGATGTGGGTTTTTTTAATAACTCGGGCATCATGAAGGACACACAGGCGCTTGAGGTTGCATTTTTTAAATATTTCGCACACTGACGAACGCAAACAAATCGAGCTATAACAAGAATTACTTGCAATGGGTAAACCATTGCCATCTCCGAGGTCTACCTCTGAAACCACCTGCAAAAACAATGTCGAAAGCGTAACAAAAACGCTTCGAATTGCCTTTTGTAATGGAATAAGCAACACCAAAAAGGCACACGAAAATGCCCCGGGTTACCGGGGCATTGTTTATATGCGTTATGTAATAAATTTCTTTACGCAAAGAAACCAACCTTTCGGCCGGCTCCCCACTTGCAATAAACCGATGAAGAAGCGCTTACTCTGCCTTAGCTGTGAGCTTTTTGGCGAGCTGTGCCTTTTTACGGTTGGCGGCGTTTTTATGGATAACACCTTTCGCGGCAGCCTTGTCGACGGTGCTTACGGTCTGCACGAAAGCCTTGGCAGCAGCGGCATTATCGCCTGAGGCAACGACGTTGTCAAAGCTCTTAACGGCCGTTTTGACCTGAGAAGCGACCATACGGTTGCGAAGGTTCTTTTTTGCGGTAGTACCCACGCGCTTCAAAGCGGATTTGTGGTTTGCCAAAACAATTCACTCCTGTCTTTTTAATCGAACGTTGTAGATTATATCATGGAAAAATGCGTATTGCAAGCAAAATCCTAAGCTTGTAACTCTGTTTTTCGCAAATAACACGCCCTCATCGGGACAATACTAGTCTTGCGGATTTTCAACCAACTGTCAAGGAGATTTTTATGGCCATTTATACCGACCTAGCCATGGAGGCACGCGAACTGCACCCCGAGCTTTCGGGTGTCAGTGAGGAATGTACACAACGCCCGGGCATCACCATTTCACGCATAAAAGTGCAGACCGAAGAAGCCGCAAAAGATATCGGCAAGGCAATGGGCACCTATGTGACGCTCGATGCGCCCGGGTTAACCGACCGGCCGCTCGATTTGTTTGAGGAGCTATCAAAAGCGCTCAGCGACGAGTTGAAGGCGCTTTTGAACAATTTGCCGAAAACCGCCACTGTACTCGTGGTAGGCTTAGGCAACCGCTCCATTACACCGGATTCCTTAGGTCCTTCAGTTGCCGAACAGGTATTTGTGACCCGTCACATCCGAGAGCTTTTACCGGATGCGCTCCCTGAAACCGTGCGCTCGGTGTGCTCTGCAGCTCCCGGCGTGCTGGGCGTAACCGGTATTGAGACCATGGAGGTAGTACGCGGCATTACCGAGCATGTAAAGCCGGATCTTATTATCGCCATCGACTCGCTCGCATCGCGCCGAGCTGCGCGCATCAGTACAACACTTCAGCTTACGGACGCGGGCATAAGCCCCGGGAGCGGTGTAGGAAATACCCGCGCAGGGCTTAACAAGGAAACTTTCGGTGTGCCGGTGATTGCCATAGGTGTGCCGCTTGTCGTTTACGCATCAACCATCTCGCAGGATACCATAAGCCTTATTGCAGACGAAACGGGGCTCCACAACGATGAGGAGCGCCTAAAAGAGCTTGCGGAAAAGGTCATCAATGAAAAAATCGGCACGCTTATCGTAACCCCGAAGGATATCGATACCATCATAAAAGATATGGCACGCATACTTGCAGACGGTATTAATCTCGCGCTTTTCGACGCTTCCTACAATGAGATACGCATGCTCGTGGCATAACAAAGAGCCCTCCTACATACCTATTATGCAGGAGGGCTTGTCATATGAAAAAAGGGCCTTATCGGCGTAAAAAAAGAGAATCAAACCTTACAAAGCGCGGCTTGTTTTTTGTATTAACAGCCATAGCTGCTTTTACGGCAGGCTCTTTTTTGCTAAATGGCGTTATTTTTGGAGGCACGCCCACTGCTTCACCGCCTGTTGAAATTGAGAGCGAAAGCGACACGACACCGGCACCTGATGTAAGCAACATCGCAGTAGAACTGACTGATTTCGACGAAGGCGTTAGTGATCAAATTCGCCTCGAATTGCTCAATGTTTCCACACAGCAAAACGTTGACCTCTCGGGTACGAAACCACGCGTGCTCATCTACCATACACATACTACGGAAGCCTATACGCCAACAAAAAAATACGCCTATACCGCCTGCGGCGAATGGCGCACGCGGCAAAACGATCGAAACGTCGTAGCTCTTGGCGAGAAACTCGCTGAGCTTTTGAACGAAAAATACGGCATATCGGTCATCCATGATACGACCGATCATGAACCGCCAACACTCAACACCGCCTACGAACGTTCCCTAGACACCATGCTGGATTACAAGGAAAAGAATCCTTCCATTACCCTGTTTATCGATCTGCATCGCGATGCAGGCTCAGGCGGTACTGTAACGATCGACGGCAAAGAAGTGTCACGGATGATGTTTGTGGTAGGTACTGGAAAGGGCGCTACCGGTACAGGCTATGGCGAAATGCCCGATTTTACCTCCAACTATGCACTCGCAAAAAAGTTGACGGAGCGCTTGCGGCAGATTGACCCAAATCTAATGCGAGACATCCGCGTGAAAAGCGGCCGCTATAATCAGCATGTGTCAAACCAATGTCTGCTAGTGGAAGTAGGCACAAACATAAACACCTTTGAGCAATCTCTCAATGCTATAGATTACCTTGCGCAGGCCATTGCGGACGTCGCGGGCGTTTCGTACGAAAAGGACGATGCAGTACAGACGATCTACCAATTTACCCCATAGAACACCACGAACCGTTCTTAAGCCAAACAATGTCCTTTCCGACGCTAGCATCCGTGGGAAAGGACTTATTTTTATTATATTTTCCATGAACGTATAATTGTTTTTGTTCTATGTGTAATTGCATGATAAAATCAAGTGGAAAGTTATTCTTTTTCGGAGGAACGCATGACGCATCTATACACAAAAAACACGAGCTACATCCTCGACGTGCTAAAAAGCGGGCACTTGAGCTTGGTATATTACGGAAGGCGTATCCGCGAGCGTGAAGATTATTCCGCTTTAGCACAAAAGCACGGAACACCTTACGGCTCTATGGTCGCGTATTCTCGAGATGACGCCATGTTTGGGCTGGATGACGCATGTTTGGAGTGTTCCTCCTACGGCCGCGGTGACTTTCGCGAGGCTTGTGTGGAGATCGAAATGGAAAACGGGTCCAACACAGCGGATTTCACATTCGTTTCCCACAGTGTACTTGCGGATAAGCCTCCTATCCAAGGCCTCCCCTCCTCCTATGACGAATTAAGCAATTTAGAAACTCACCTGTTCGAACTTACCGATCAAAGCTTGGGTCTTACCTTAAAACTTTTTTATACCGTGTTTTACGACTGCGACGTAATCTGCCGCAGGATGGAGATTATCAATCGCTCCGGAGGCAAAGTTAAGCTAAAACGCGCTATGAGCATGCAGCTTGATCTCAAAAGAACGGATTATACGCTTCTTACATTCACGGGCGTATGGGCGAACGAGAGACAGAAGCAGGAAAAACCTCTTTCCACTGGCATTTATGTGAACGATTCTAAAACCGGGCTTAGCAGTGCGCGCATGAACCCCTTCATCATGCTTCGTCAAAACGAGGCTACGGAACACGCAGGCGAAGTTTATGCTGTCAACTTAGTTTACAGCGGCAATCACGCCGAGATTATCGAGTTGACGCATTTTGGAAAAACACGTGTGCTTACAGGAATCAACCCTGCAACGTTTTCCTGGACGCTTGAAAACGGTGAAAGTTTCTCCACACCCGAAGCAGTTATGACGTTCTCAGACGAAGGGTTGAACGGTGCGTCACAGCACATGCACCGATTTGTAAACAAACATATCGTACGTGGTTTTTGGAAAAATAAAGAGCGACCGATCCTTATAAACACATGGGAAGGCTGCTATTTCGATTTTGACGAGCATAAACTTCTTTCCATGGCAAAACAAGCCGCAAAACTGGGTGTTGAGCTTTTCGTACTGGACGACGGGTGGTTTGCTGAGCGTAGGGATGACACGCTCGCCCTAGGCGATTGGACTGTCAATAAAAAAAAGCTGCCACACGGGCTTGACGGGCTCCAAAAAAAGCTAAAAGCGCTGGGGCTTGATTTCGGCCTTTGGGTGGAGCCCGAGATGGTGAATGAAAATAGCGAGCTTTACCGCGCTCATCCAAACTGGGCGGTAAAGCTTCCAAACCGTGAACCTGCCTTGGGTCGCAACCAGCTCGTTCTCGACCTTACGAATGAAGAGGTGTGCCGCTACCTTATTGAAACATTGAGTGGGGTTTTCTCAAGCACGGATATTTCCTATGTAAAATGGGACTGCAACCGCAATTTCTCCGATATGTACACATCAACACTCCCACCCGACCGCCAAGGCGAATTCTTCCACCGCTATACGCTTGGGCTTTATGAGGTGCTCAAGGCCCTCACGGAGCGCTTTCCAAGTATTTTGTTCGAGTCATGCGCATCAGGCGGCAACCGCTTCGATCTTGGTATGCTCTGCTACATGCCGCAAACCTGGGCGAGCGATAATACCGATCCCTTGTCCCGCCTCTTTATACAGGAGGGTACGAGCTACGGTTACCCGCAAAGTACAATCGGCGCGCATGTTTCGCAAAGTCCACATTCCTCCACGCTTCGCTCGACTTCCATTGAGACTCGGTTCAACGTAGCTGCGTTTGGCGCGTTCGGCTACGAGCTCGATCCCACGGAGCTTAGCCCGTTTGATAAAAACTGCATCAAGCTGCAAATTGATTTTTACAAGTCGCATCGCAATCTTTTCCAGTTCGGCACGTTTTACCGTATGGAATCCACCTTTATAAGCAACTCTCCTATATGGGCGGTCGTAAGTCCGGATGGACGCGAGGCGCTTGCGGGCTTTTACCAAGTCAATGCCATCCCTGCGCACGCGCACGACGTATTGCGCGTAAGCGGGCTCGACCCTGACGCGTTGTTTGAGGTCAAAAACCGTACGCAGTATATAAGCGTTAAATCCTTCGGCTCCCTTATCAACCACATAAGCCCTATAAAGCTTTCGGGTGAAGGGATTCCGCTTGCGCTCATCGCGCGCCGCTACATGTTTGCCGCAAATCCGGAGCGCTATCTTATCGGCGGCGACGCGCTCAGCTACTGCGGCATAGCGCTAATGCAGCAATTTGCTAGCACGGGCTACAATGAAAATGTGCGCGTACTCGGTGACGGCGGCTCGCGACTTTACCATATTAAAGCGGTCGATTGAATTGTTGATAAGGACAATGGTGCAGCATTCTTTACTGTGGTGATTTATCCGGCAAACCGAACAATTTAGATTCGAAGTTTGCATTGAAGCTGCAAGTCTATTACAATGATACAAGAGGTGTTTAACACCATTTTTACACTGAGGTTGTATGGGAATTGTTTTAGGCGCCAGGCTTGACGCCATTGCCGATATGCTCGGCACTTTCGATACGGTTGCCGATATCGGCTCGGATCATGGGCGTTTGGCCGCAGCGCTTTTGCAGACGGGAAAAGCAAAACAAGTGATTGCGAGCG
>JAEWZS010000076.1 GCA_023458355.1 Bacillota bacterium | reverse complement strand
TTCATAATCTTATCCGCTTCTTCCAAAAGCGTCGGGATAAACCGAAGCGCGATGGTCATCATCATAGCGAGCTCATGCGCCGGAAAGCCTATGCGCTTAAAGGGCGAAAGAAGCTTTTCAAGCGCGTCCGTCAATGAAATAGGCGTTGTGGTAAGCGTCATAAGCGATGTACCCGACACAAGAAGCGTAAGCCTAAGAAGCACGAAAACGGCCTGTAAAACACCGTCTGCTGTAATCTTGATAATCCACCAATCGATGAGCGTCTGCCCTGTTTTAACGGTGAACAGGTTTAATATGAACATGAACACCAGCACCCATTTTAAGGGTTTTAATGACCTCCAAAGGTAGGAGAAAGGCAGCTTTGAAAGTGCTGCCGACACAATCACAAACGCAGCCGCGACAGAAAACAGCCATATTTCGCTTATGGCAAACACAACCGCGATGTAGGCAAACATCAAGATGATCTTCGTGCGCGGGTCAAGCTTATGTACGACCGACTCCCCGGGGTAATATTGGCCGAGGGTGATGTCCTTAAACATGTTTCACCCTCCTCGTTACAAAACGCACCATATCGTCGAGCTTATAGATGCCCTCATCGAGTTCCACACCACGCTGCTTCAAAATAAGCGCCAGGCGGGAAACCTGCGGTACGTCAAGCCCTGCATCAAGCAGCATCTGCGTTTTTTGAAAAACCTTTTCGGTCTCATCCACCATAATGAGCTCACCGCTCGACAGCACCGCGATGCGATCGGCACAACGCGCAACATCATCCATGGAATGGGAAACCATCACGACCGTACAGTTGATGCTTTTTCTTAACGAGTTGATGGTGTTTAAAATTTCCTTGCGCCCGAGCGGATCAAGCCCTGCCATGGGCTCGTCCAGCACCAGATATTTAGGATTCATGGCAATGATGCCCGCGAGTGCGGCGCGGCGCTTTTCGCCGCCCGAAAGCTCAAAGGGAGATTTATTCGCAAAGCGGCTCGACGGCAGCCCCACAAGGTGCATGGCTTCCTCCACCCGCTCGGCAACCATATCTTCTTTCATTCCCATGTTTTTGGGACCGTAGGCGATATCCTTTGCGACGGTCTCCTCAAAAAGCTGGTACTCGGGGTACTGGAACACCATCCCCACGAGCTTTCGCCCTAAGGTTCGCTGCTTTTTATCGGCCATGTTAAAGCCGTCCACCGTCACCTTACCGCTTGTCGGCTGGATAAGTCCGTTGAGATGCTGTATGAATGTGGATTTTCCGGAGCCCGTATGCCCGATGATGCCGAGAAACTCCCCCTCGTAAATCGTGAGGTCGATATCCTTTATGGCACTAAAGGCGATGGTACTTCCGCCCATGTAGGTATGTGTCAGTTTTTCAACAACAATGGACATAAAGCGTCCGCTATCTCCTCTACCGTAATCGCATCGCGGGGCAGTTCAATCCCCTCGAGCGAAAGTGCGTCTCTTAGCTTCGCCATAGCAGGCACATCAAGTCTATGCCTTCTTAAAAGTGCGGTCTGCGCAAATACGTTTTTCGGCGTATCGTTTAAAATAAGGTGCCCTTCTGCCATGACCGCAACGCGATCTGCAAAAACAGCTTCCTCCATATATTGCGTGATCATCACAACGGTGATGCCCTTACTGCGATTAAGGTCAGTTACGATCTTTAAGACCTCACGCCGCCCGCGCGGGTCGAGCATGGCAGTTGCCTCGTCAAGCACCAATACATCGGGAAGCATGGCTAGCATCCCCGCAATGGCGATGCGCTGTTTTTGCCCTCCCGACAGATGATGCGGCGCATTTGAGGCATACTCGTACATGCCCACACTTTTAAGCGCATCGTCCACCCTAATTCTTATCTCATCAGGCTTAACGCCCAAGTTTTCCGGGCCGAAGGCAACATCCTCCTCCACCACGGTTGTTACAAGCTGGTTATCCGGGTTTTGGAATACCACACCCACCTTTTGTCGTATGGCAAGTGTGTTTTTTTCGTCTTTGGTGTTCATTCCGTCTATAATCACATCGCCTGAAGTGGGTAAAAGGAGCGCGTTAAAATGCTTGGCAAGCGTACTCTTCCCAGAGCCGTTATGACCAACCACCGCGACAAACTCACCGCGGTTTATGGCAAGCGAAAACCCTTCGATAGCCGCAGGGCCTTCGTTGTCGTATTTGTAGGTAATGTTCTTGACCTCAATCATGTTTCCCCGTTCAATGCTTACTCATTTGCGGCATTCTACTTCTATGGCAAGGGGAGTTCTTGCCTTAAAAAGCATACCACAGCACCCGCTCTTTCGCAAGCGAACGGGCGCACGCTCCGTGTTTCACAAAACGGTATTGACTTTGTGTTCCATGTGCGATTTGTTGTCGTGAGGCGCAGCATATTGTATAATAACCGCATAGCGGTTATTATACAGCGTATTTTTTGCCTTCCGCCTCGCCCGTTCAGGGCAACCGGCGGAAATGACCAATTATACCATATCCGCTTCTCTCCTATGATATAATAAAGTATCATGTTCTGAATGGGGAAAGGACACATCCATGAAGCATAAGCGGTTTTTACGTCTATTCGGAATGGCGCTTGCCATGTTAATTCTACTTGCCCTTCCTGCACTTTCATTGGCGGATGTGGGGAACTTCTCCGGTGATTACGATTACGGCGGAAGCAGCGACTGGGGCGGAAGCGACTGGGGGAGCAGCAGCGATTGGGGCAGCAGCAGTTGGGGCAGCAGCGGCTATTCTACCTCTTCCGACGACGGCTGCGGTTTCGGTATTTTCCCCATCATCATCATCGTGATACTCGTACTCGTATTCTTTGGGAAGTTCAAAAAGAACATGAACGATGCCGCAAAGGGTGCCGGGAACGTGAGCGCTGCAGCGCCACGCACAAACATCCTCCCGATATCGAAGCTTTTGGAAACGGATCCCGAGTTCTCCGAAAACGAAATCAAAGAAAAGATCAGTAACCTCTACATAAAGCTGCAAAATGCCTGGCAGGACAAAAAGTGGGATCCCATGCGCGCACATTTGACAGACCAGCTTTATAGCCAGTATGCTCGCCAGCTCGATGAGTTCATTAGAAATGGCCGCACCAACTACGTGGAGCGCATTGCCGTTTTGGGCGTAGACCTCCTCGGCATCACGCAAGACGAGGTGAATGACACACTTGTGGCTCGCGTTAAAACGCGGATTGTAGACTACACCGTGGACGACGCAACGGGCAATGTCGTGAGCGGCAGCAAGACCGCGGAGCGCTTTATGGTATACGAATGGACGCTCATCCGCTCGCGCGGCGTTAAAACCGAGCACAACGACAATGCGAAGACCGTGCACTGTAACAACTGCGGCGCGCCGCTTGACATAAGCTACTCGGCCAAGTGCGATTATTGCGGCTCCGTTACGGTAAATTCGCAGTACGACTGGGTAATATCCTCCATGAAAGGAATATCGCAAAGAACAGCAAAATAGGCTTCTAAAACTGGACAGCGGCGCACCTTATCGGGTGCGCCGTTTTTAATTCTTATATTCCCAATATAAAATCCATCCGTTATACTTGTGTCACGAGTGAAATACCCGCTTAATGGAAGGACGTGTTTTTTGGAAAGCTGGTTCACGGTAGATAAAATCGACGAAACAACATACGCAATCAGCGAATACGGGCATTACGAGCACACGCACGCGTATTTGCTCATCGGCGCGCGCTCGGCGCTTCTTATCGATACCGGGCTTGGTGTTTCCGATATTTCTCGTATCGTTTCATCACTCACGAACCTAAATGTACTTGCGGTCGCTACGCATGCGCATTGGGATCACATAGGCGGGCACGCGCTTTTCCCCCACTTTGCCGTGCATGCTTATGAGGAGGCTTGGTTAACCAAATCGTTCCCTTTGCCGCTCGATGCCGTAAAGTCACAGCTACTAAAGGAGCCATGCGCTTTCCCTCCCGGCTTTGATGCTGATGATTACCGCCTCTTTATCGGCACGCCCTGCCGCATTTTACACGATCTTGCTACGTTTGAATTGGGCGACAGGCTTATTTATACGCTCCACACGCCCGGCCATTCACCGGGGCACATGTGCTTTTATGAGCCGGAGCGCGAATATCTTTATACAGGCGACCTGGCTTACATGGGCTGTTTGGATGCATATTACCCCACCACTGACCCCGCTAAATTTGCCCGCTCCGTTGCGCGCGTCGCAAAGTTAAAAATAAAGCGCATACTTCCCGCACACAATGCACTTAATGTTCCGATTGATCTTTTAGAACGCATTGACGAGACATTTTCCGTTCTTTCGAAGCAAAATTTGCTTCATCACGGCGCAGGTACATTTTCCTTTTCGGATTTTCAAATCCGCCTGTGACATTATTTTTGAAAGGACTGACGAACATGGAGCTTATGACAGCCATAACGAATCGCCGCAGCATCCGCCGTTTCAAAAGCGATCCTATCCCGCGCGAAGCCATATTGGAGATTTTAGAAGCCGCGCGTCTTGCCCCTTCAGGTAAGAACATGCAGCCCTGGCGTTTCGTGGTGGTGCAGGGTGAAGCTCTTAAGGAAATGGGTCGTTGCCTCGACAGTGCGCTGAAAAACCGGTCTATAGAAGGCATACAACCCGGTAGTGCCGCAAATTCCTTCCGCCTCATGAAAGAAGCACCGGTTACGGTATTCGTATTCAGCCGCCGCGACAGCTTCCACCCGGAAGAACGCTCCTTGCCCGATTATGTAACCTCGCTTGTTGACACGCAGTCCATCGGCGGAGCCATAGAACACATGCTTCTTCGTGCGACGGAACTAAACATAGGTTCTCTTTGGATTGCGGACACGTTTTTTGCCTATCGGGAGCTATGTACATGGCTTGAGGAGGATTCGCTTCTTCTTGCTGCCGTTACCTTAGGCTACGCCGACGAAGCCCCTGAGGCCCGCCCCCGGCGCACGCTCGAAAAAATGACGGAGTGGCGGGGATAGCAAACAGCATACGTTTGGTTTTATGGGGCATTTATGAAATGCTGCTTTTTGAGGGCTTTTTATGTAGCTTTAGTTCAACAGACCGCTGCTCTGCTGCAGATTGAAGGAGCCTTTTAGCAACAGCCGCTTTTTCCTTTATGGATAAGTTGCCGGAGCATGTCTCTAGAGAAATTTGCTTTATGGCAGCCTCAAGTTCCTGTGCTTCCAATAGATTTGCAGCGATGCAGAAAAAGCTTTTATGCCGTCCGTCGTTATAGTTTAAAAGTAAATACTGCAGTAGCTCTGCCTTTTTTACTAAGTCCAAATGATACTGTTCTATACCGATTCTTTGCGCTTTTTCCATATCAGAAAGCTGATTACGATGCGTAATGAAGGAATCAAATGCTTCTATGTTATCGTACTTCTTACAAGGGTATTTCACGCATTGGGAGCAATACTTAAAACCCCCGTTCAATAAACTGCATTTTGCGATGGCGCAGCCCTGGTTGCCCGCACCACCTCCGCAGCCCGGGCAATAACCGTCAAGCTTCATGGTGCACAAAGCGCAGTTGAGCCCGCACAAAGAAAACATCAAGTCTTCTCTTACGAAGTCTTTCACGATACTCCCTCCACGATCTCGTCAATTTCGTAATTAGACTATATGTCCATCTGCATAAAAACGGCAGACGACGCAGGATTATCATTGTATGGTTCTATCTCATAAAAGCCGTACCGCCTATACATTTGTATGGCTTCCATCATAAAAGGGAACGTATCGAGACGTATATGCCGATAGCCGATTTGCTTAGCATCCGCTATGACTTTTTCCATCAGCATCTTTCCTATATGTAAACCGCGATACATGGGCCTTACATAAAGTCTCTTCATTTCACAGTAAGCATCATCCAGTTTTCTAAGAGCAACACAGCCGGCCGGAGCTAAACTGTAACTTGCCAAATACAAGCGGCCATAAGGTTCACCGTACTTTTCCTGAAGCTGCTCTGCTTCTTCATCATAATGCTGCGATTGAAGACAGTTTTTGACTTCCAGCCCCTTTTTAAGGATGTCATCTATGTATTCGGAAAACAAACGAAGGATTTCCGCAGGTTTGTTATACCCTAACTCCAATAGAATTTCCATGCTCAGCTTCCCTTTTCCCGTTGTTTTCTTTCCTCTAAATCAAGCATAGCAAAACGAAAGACGCATCGCAACTGTGCAACAACGCTTCCGTATTCAATGTAATTTTACGGATAACGCCGTGACCGTTGAACCCAATCCTTCCAAGCAGTGCTGTCCACGACTGTCATTGTGAACGGAGCAAAGCGAAGTGAGAAATCTCCATCATGGAGCCGTAGATAGTGGAAACAGCAAGGCGTTCGCCTAGCTTCATTTACGGCCCTTGGGGATTTCTCGCTTCGCTCGAAATGACAGCTTGCTCCGATTCTTCGTGGGATTCTTCCGCATACCTGCCCTCGCACTGTCATTTCGAACGCAGCGCAGCGGAGTGAGAAATCCCCTGCATGGAGCCTTAAAACGGTGGGACAAGCACGCACAACATAATACCACGAAAAGAAGCTGTCGCACGTAGTCTTCATGCAACAGCTCCAATAACTTACCTATAAGTTCTTTTGCATACTTATCCGCAGTTCGCAATAGTCGTTCCGCTCCTTTGGGT
>JAEWZS010000075.1 GCA_023458355.1 Bacillota bacterium | reverse complement strand
CTGAAGCTTCCTCATTTTCGAGGGTCTCCTCAAGCGTAAGCGGCGGAATTTCGCTTTCTTCCCCTTCTATTATAAAGTGCTCCGTCTCCGCGTCCTCTGAAGCTTCCTCATTTTCGAGGGTCTCCTCAAGCGCAAGCGGCGGTATTTCGCTTTCTTTCTCTCCTATTATAAATTGCTCCGTCTCCGCGTCGTCTGAAGCTTCCTTTTCGAGGATCTCCTCAAGCGCAAGCGGCGGAATTTCGCTTTCTTCCTCTTCTATTACAAATTGATCCAGCTCCGCGTCGTCTGGAGCCTCCTCCGTTTCGAGGGTCTCTTCCGGCACAAGCGGCGGAACAGCCAACACAACAAACGGCTCCTGTAAGGTATCCTCATTCGACTCTGCAGCAGTTTCTTCTATTTGCTCTTTTACATTAGACTTAGTTGCAGCAGCTTCTTCCGCTTCCATTTCCGCTTCCACGGTAGCTTCGGTATCGGCAAATAGAGCTTCGTCAAGCGCTTCGTCGAATGCGCGACGCTCCTGCTCGGATTCCGGTTGATCTTCCTCCCATAGCTTCGGAAGTTCTTCCTTCTCGCTCTCCTTCGCTATAAGGCCTGCATGATCCGGATTTTTATAGGTTTTTTCGTGCTCCTCCTCGTCGGATTCCACAAATTCAACCAATGGCTTGCGCGGACCGACTATGCGGGCTATCGCATCTTTTAATACTGCTCGATGTTTGCAAATCGAGTTTGTGAGTGCATAAACACCGGCCGACAGCAAAACGCCGCCGACCGCTGCAAAAATAAGCTCGCCCGCACGGGAGAACACAGATGCATAAAAATAAATACCAAGACTCATGCAACAGCACAGCGCGAGCGCAAGTACCGTCGGGAGCGCCGTATTGGCGTATTTCCTGCCTAAGATTGCGATAGCAGCAACGCCAATCACAACGAGCAGAACGATCATCACTACGGTTGAGTCCAGCGTCTTTACCCCCTGCCGAATTGCTTTTCGATAGGCCGCATACCCGACGCCCCGCGCGTTTACCGCAAAACGAGTCGAACCGTGTAAGAAGCTGTCATGTTTTGTAAAGCATTATTGTTCATATTATATAAAACCGCCCTTTATTTGTCAATTCGATACAGCTCTACATTAAGGTATACTGTGCATGCGCCAAGTTTTGACACTACATCTATGCCATTTTTGGCGTTTCATGTCCATATATTGACAAAATACGGGGGTTTTTATCATGTTACATTCATTTACACATTGCTTTTTGTTTACTTTTATTATCATATGTTCTTCCATCCTTGCGAAGTGATGGGTTCATTTGTTATCAACATTAAGTGATGATAACATATGTGCTATGCATTTATACGATAACCATATAATGCAATTGGCCCCGTTCCTTTATTGGACGGGGCTTTTGAGACATGAGCGGCTATTTCATTGAAAGATGCATATAGCTTACATAAACAAATTCACGTTCGATTCCTCAGCGTCGCCAAGATACGCACCTACACCCGCGAGCTCCACGCCATCGATTAGTTCCTCGGGACGGATGCCCATCACGTCCATCGACATGGTGCACGCCACGAGCTTCACGCCGGCGCGTTTCGCCTTTTCTATGAGTTCATGAAGCGAATCCACGTTCTTTTTGCGCATAACCATCTTCATCATCGAGGATCCCATCCCGAGCATATTAAAGTTGGAAAGCTTCAATTTATTGACACCGCGTGGCATCATAATCCCAAACATACTTTCCACAAAGGATTTTTTGACGTTCACTTTTTCGGGCTTTCTGAGCACGCTTAGCCCCCAGAAGGTAAAGAACATCGTCACAGGACGTCCCATCGCCGCTGAGCCGTTGGCGATAATGAACGACGCAAGTACCTTATCGAGATCGTTGCTAAATACGATGATGGTCTTGCCGTTTTTCTCATGCGCCGCCTGTATTTGTGTACCGCCCTTTTTCACAACTGCCACATAGTCGTTGCCGCGCTTCTCATTTAAAACAAGTGTGTTGCCGGTGCGCCTGGACCAAGCGATGATGTCACGCGCAAAGCCGGGGTCGTTGGCGGTCACCTCGATAGCCTGCCCGTCCTCTATATCCTTCATGGATTCAAAAACCTTCATAATCGGTCCCGGGCATTGGAGCCCGCTGCAGTCCAGCCTGATGGCAGTAACAGGTACAGACTCTGCGTTCGCATGCGTTTCATGTCCGCTGTCTTCTACCTTAATGGGACGTATCGGAGCATCCGAAAGCCTTTCGTAATGCGTAGCCATATAAAAACGCGATCCGCCGGGGTACACCTTCACGTTGTTAAATCCGTTCTCCATCAAAATGCGTGCTGCGTTGTAAGCCCTGACACCAATGGCGCAGAATACGATGATTTCCTTTTCCCGATCGAGCTCATGTAGCCGCATGCGAAGCTGACCAAGCGGCAACCCTACGGCATTTGGCACGGAAAACGCCATACGCTCGCTATCCTCGCGTACGTCAAGCAGTATCGTTTCTTCCTTGTCGCTATTTTCGGCGGCATCCCATAAGGCGAATTTCACCTTACCGTCTAATACGTTTCCCGCCACAAAGCCAAGCATGTTTACGGGGTCCTTTGCCGAGGAATACGGCGGTGCGTATGCAAGCTCCAAGGTTTTGAGCTCTTCCACTCCACCGCCTAAGCGGATGGTTACGCCTAAGGTGTCGATACGTTTATCTACACCTTCCATGCCTACGATCTGCGCACCGAAGAGTTTTTGGCCGTTCATGGAGAATAATAGCTTCAGTGTCATAGGAACTGCTCCCGGGTAATAGCCCGCATGGGAGTTTTGTACTATGGTGACGGCCTCATAATCCTTGCCGCGTATAAGCCCGCGCGCAATAAGCGTTTTTTCATTAAGGCCCGTGGAAGCCGCCGTGAGGTCAAACACCTTCACGACCGAGCTCGCCTGCGTGCCCTCATATTTTTCCTTTAGCCCCGCGATATTATTGGCTGCAATGCGTCCCTGCTTGTTGGCAGGCCCGGCAAGCGGCACCATGGTGCGGCCTTTCAGTATATAATCCTCCACCTCAATCACATCGCCTACGGCATAGATATTAGGATCGGAGGTTCTTAGGTATTCATCCACAACCACGCCGCCGCGGGCGTTTAGCGTAAGCCCTGCCGCCTTCATCAGCTCGCTGTTGGGGCGAACGCCTATGGCGAGCACCGCAAGCCCTGCGTCAATGTGCTTCCCGCTTTTTAAGCTTACACGCACACCGCCGTCAAGCTGTGAAAACGCGGAAACGCCGTCGCCCAAGGAAAGCTTAACACCGTTTTTTTCGATATTCTCGTGCAGGAGCTTCGCCATTTCAAAGTCGAGAGGAGCCATCACCTGGTCGAGCATTTCAACGATTGTCACTTCAATCCCTAAGTGCTTTAGGTTTTCAGCTACCTCAAGGCCAATAAAGCCGCCGCCTACCACGACCGCATGCTTTACACCTCCATCCTGTACGCGCGCCTTGAGCCTGTCGGTATCAGGCACAGTCCAAAGCGTAAGTATGTTTTCCCCGTCAATACCCAGAATGGGCGGACGAAGCGGTGAGGAACCCGTGGCGAGGATGAGCGTATCGTAGCTCTCCTTATACGTTTCGCCGTCATGCTTTTTAACAGTGACGTACTTGCTCTCGCGGTCGATTGCTACGGCCTCCTGATTGACCCTAACATCCATATTAAACTTTTTCATCATGGAGGAGGGGGATTGAAGCAGCAGTGCGTCGCGCGAGCGTATGACACCGCCTACATGGTAGGGAAGCCCGCAGTTGGCGTAGGAAATGTATTCCCCGCGCTCGATTAAAACAATCTCTGCAGTTTCATCGAGCCTCCGAAGACGCGCCGCCGCGGTCGCACCGCCCGCCACACCGCCGATAATTACGACTTTTTTACCCATATTTCCTCCTGCTCATAAAGACTTGCATTTCGCTTGTTACTATTGTAACAAACCCGTGCGGAAATGTAATGTAACATTATCACACAGCATTATTCTCCGCAAAATTGCAGGCTTTTAATGCCTTTCTTGACGGTTGTCAACCGAGACAAGCTGTGTTAAAATAATAACCGACCGATTGTATGGATGTATGAGGTTTTCGCATAGATGAAACATATCCCAAACATAATTTCCGCGATACGCTTGCTGATGGTTGGCGTATTTATTTATTTCTATGTTGAGGCAAGGTATACCGCGTGTTTGGTCGTGTATCTGGTTGCGTTTTTCAGTGACCTTTTGGACGGTTGGCTAGCCCGACGCTTCAACTGGATTACCAGCATAGGTAAAGTTTTAGATCCGCTTGCGGATAAGGCAATGCTCATTACAGCAGTAATCTGCTTTTACTTAAACGGTTGGCTTCCGCTATGGATGTTTCTGTTAATCGTAGGCAAGGAAGCCGTCATGGTGATTGGCGGAACTCTTTTGTTCACAAAAGAAGTCGTGGTTTATGCGGATTGGGTGGGCAAATTTGCCTCGGGCTTTTTCACAGCCAGCGTGATTTCAGCGATTTTAAAGCACCTCAATGAATTTTCGTTTATCGGCAATATGTACCTGGTGCTATTCGGTATTTCCATCGTACTTGCATTCATCGCCATGTTCCATTACGCTAAGCTGCAGGTATTCAAAAAGAAGAAAGAAGAAGTTTGATTTCTCACAAAGCCCTGCGGAATTTTCCGCAGGGCTTTACTTTATTTGTGAAAGCATTTCATTTATGGTGCCGGAAGAATCGGATATCCGTAATAAATATCACGCGAAACGGATACGATGCCCTTTACGGAGCGATACTTATCGCGCACTACAAGCTCGCGCTTGATGAGTTCGCCCGAAGCATCGTAATACTCCTTATATGTCTCCGCAACGCTGCCGATTCGTTTTTCTCTCACTACCTCGCGCGTATTGAAAGGAAGAGCTTCGTCCAAAATAAGGTCCTCGCCGAGGTCTTCAAGCGTGTCTACCTTGTACGATTTTAGTTTAATCGTAACATCGCTATTGCTTTTTCTTCCGTAAAGCTCCACATGGATGGTCTTTTTTTCCTTATTCGCATAAGCACAGATTAGTATGCTTGCGTCACTTGTGTTTTGGAATTTAAAATTGGGACCGCCTGTGCTAATGGTGGCATCGCGGCCGATGGGCACATAGCCCAAAGGCCATGAGTGATGCCAACGCTCGGTTACCATAAGGTCTGCCATTAAAACGGCATTATAGAGCGTACTCGACACCTGGCATACTCCGCCGCCATATTCCTGCACATAGGTGGCTTCGCGTATCGCAGCAGCCTCCTTCCAGCCGTTTTCAGCATTGCGGTCACCTAAGACACGGTTCATGTCGAACTCATCGCCCGGTGCCAATACAACGCCATTGATGAGACCCGCCGCCTTTTCTATGTTGAATACACGGTTCTTTTTACCGTAAACGCTGCCTTTAAAAGAAGTATGGAATTCTGCTATGAGCGCTGTATCCGCTATCGCGTCCTCAAGCGTATAGCTAGCGTGCAGCGGATGCACCTCTGCCTCAAATCTCATACCTTGAATGCTTAGCGGCCATTCGGGGACAGATTCCGTATCCGCCTCCACTCCCCCACTTTCAATTGCTGACTTGATTTTCGCAGCCAGAGGGATGACATCAATTTTTCGCCCCGCTTGTTCCGCAGTATAGATAAAGCGGCCTTCAGCACCTAAATCAAATGTCGCATATGCGTTTTGCGGTATAAAGTTATGAGGCGATAGAATACCGTTTAGTGCCGCACGGAGTGCTTCCACGTCTACGCTTGGCGAGCAGGAGAATACACGCGCCGCGTTTTTTTGCGGATAATACCGTTTGAGTGACGCAGCCTTTAGCAGTATCTCCTCTGCATTGTATACGATGGGTAGCTCTTTGCCGGATACCGTAAGCTCCGTTCCCTCGATTGCAATTGTAAATTGAAGCTCACTGTTTTTTTTCATATGCACCGTAGTAAGCGCGTTGCGTGCCTCCTCAAGGGGCATATTGGATACGTCCAAGCCGTCAATGAAAATATTCTCCCCAAGCGTGAAGGTATCACTTTCCTCCGCCCGCGCGGTATCGGTACCGCAGGCGCAATGAAGTAAGATTCCCATTAAACAGGCCGCAAGCAGCAGCCATTTTTCGAATATGGCCCGTTTCAAAAGATCACCGCATTTCCAACAAGATGTGCTGTTAGTATGCGCAGGCTTGTCTTCCAATGAACATGTAAAAACTTGAAGCTTTTATTTTTTTTGTGTATACTATAATGGATAGGAGGATTGTTCTATGAACTTCGATTCGGAGGATAAACAATCCCTGACATCCAAGGCGTATAAGCGTATCCGCGACGATATTATCGAGGGACGCTATAAAACCGGCGACTACCTTATTGAGCTGAAACTCGCCGAAGAACTTGATATGAGCCGCACACCAATCCGCGAGGCACTCAAGCAACTCGAGCTTGAAGACCTCGTGGTTTCCATTCCCAACCGCGGTGTGATGGTGCAAGGCATATCAAGCCACGATATTGAGGATATTTTTACCGTGCGTCTCTTGCTCGAAGGGCAGGCAGCTTATTGGGCAGCTGAACGCATCAGCGCCAATAAACTTTCAAAACTTGCGGAAACGCTTGAGCTGATGGAACTTTATACCCGCAAAAACGACGCCGAAAAGCTTGCGAATCTTGACACGGAGTTTCATGACATACTCTTTTCGGCAAGTAATTCGCGCATTCTGCGGCATATACTCGCATCTCTCCATCAAAACGCGCAGCGCGTACGAAGATCCTCTCTTAGTGTTCCCTTGCGGCCACACAAATCTCTCGAAGAGCACAGAGCCATCTATAATGCCATCGAGGAACATCGCGCCGACGACGCAAAGGAGCTTATGGAAGCCCACATCAAAAACGTCTCGCACAACAACGGTGTCGAAAAATGATTTTTTGCCCTGCTCTTAGTAGCAGGGCATTTTTTACAATCGACCTTAGGAGGTAGAGGTATGCTTCGCGCCGTGAATTGCTTTGGTGAAACGCATCCTACCGGCGGGCCTGGGCTTTTCGTATATGGGGCGCTCGAGCAATATGCCGCTGCGCTTGCGGAGGAATATCGTTCCAAGGTGCAGCTTGTTTATCTCGACCCGCCTTTTTGCACGGGAACACGCTTCACAATGGGCAAAGCAACGCAGAAAACCGCTTTCTACGACGACAGGCTCGATTCCGAATCGTTTATAAAGCTCATGCGCTTAGCGCTGACGACTTGTAAGGAAATGCTTGTGCCTTCCGGCGGCATTTATGTGCATATAGATTACCGCATGGGCGCACACATAAAGCTATTGCTGGATGAGGTATTCGGTGAAAGCAACTTCATGAACGAAATCATATGGTCCTATAAGTCCGGCGGGCGTTCCACACGGCATTACTCGCGCAAGCACGATACCATTTTGTTTTACAGGCGCTCTCCTAAGGTTTTCTTTGACATAACGACCGTTGGCACGCCACGGGGTGCGCAGCCGCGCAATCATATGAAACGCCGCATTGATGATGACGGACGCATCTATTTTTCCATCCGTTCCGGCTCCAAAACCTACCGCTATTACGAGGACAGCCCGGTTTACCCGGGAGACGTTTGGGACGAAATCGAGCACCTGCACCAGCGCGACCCCGAGCGTACGGGCTACGCCACACAAAAACCCGAAGCGCTTTTAAAGCGCGTCATTCTTGCTTCTTCCCGTGAGGGTGATCTCGTGGCGGATCTTTTTTCCGGCAGCGGTACCACAGCCGCTGTCTGCCAAAAGCTCAACAGGCGTTATCTAGCGCTCGATTCGTCACCTCTTTCGCTTTTGACATTCCGCAAGCGGCTTTTAATCACCGCAAGTACGGCTACTTTTTTAGAAAAGAGCCACGAAATGCGCTTAAGTTATCACAGTTTTCCACGGCTCAAAGACGAGCCAAAGGTGACTCTGACCGAGGAAAACGGTGCCAACCGCCTTACATACGAAGGCGGCACGGAGCTTTCCTACCTCGCCTTCGGCCATCTTAATGAAGGTATCTTCTATCCCAAAGAGTATCTTCTCTCCCCACGTGAAAGCGACTCTCTCGTATTGGATCAAAGTACACCATATTTTATACAAGTCTGCGATGCGCAGGGGCATATGGGTTTTTTTAAATTGGATTACGGTTAAGGTAATGGGAGCAAGGTGCATCCCGGATAAGATTAAGCGACAACATACAGCGGGGGGGTTATGCAATGCATAATCCCCCCGCTTTACAAACGCTCATGTTATTAGCTGCTACTGAACCCCCCCGGATAAGCTTTCCATTCCGGGTTCTAACTTATTCTTCCGTTGTGTCCCTATGCGACATTTTATAGGAAAGGCAAATTATGCTGTCGCTCATGTGTACATGCTCGACGGGCACGTTGGCCACCACGTCGATGGGTGCGAAATTCCAGATGCCGCCAATTCCTGCAGCTGCCATGCGGTCCGCGATCTCCTGCGCAGCACTTCGCCGTGCGGCGATTACACCGATATCTATGCTGTTCTCACGGATGTAGGTTTCGAGCTGATCGATGTGCAGCACAGGCTTCCCGTTTACCTCGGTACCGACGAGTTCTATGTTCTTATCGAACAACGCCGTTACGATGAAGCCATCTTTTTCAAAGCCCTCAAAATGAGCGAGCGCCTGCCCTATGTTACCG
>JAEWZS010000074.1 GCA_023458355.1 Bacillota bacterium | reverse complement strand
AAACGCCGCATGAGCTATAACTACGGCAGGGCGGGAAAACCATAAAATAAACTTAAAACAGCATACTGTAGGGCAAGGGTTTTACGACGGCCCTCAGGACTAGTGCCTGAGGCGTATCCCGTCGAAGGCCCCTTGCCTCTTTGTTTATAGGAGTAACTCCGTTATTTCCCCGACATAATGCACATGAAGTGCATGCAATGCGCGCGTGCATGCCGTATAAAGGTAGAGCCGTTCATCCGGTGTGTAATTCTCTTTGCTTGCGTTATAAACGATTACCGCATCGAATTCGAGTCCCTTTGCGAGGTACACGGGCATCACCACCGTGCCGCGCACATATTCCTCGTCACCAGATAGCACAGCTTTGAGGGGAATCTTGCGGCGCATATAAGCATAGACATCAACCGCCTCTCTTTTCGTACGCGTCAATATGCCTATGGAAGAAAAGCCTTTCTCTGTAAACGATTGCACGTCTGCAACAATATGCTGTCTTAGTTCCGCTTCGTCTTTAAAACCCACTGTGACTGGCTCACTACCGTGTCGTTCAACACTGTCCTCTATAAATGGCCTATTAAGGATGCGCCTCGCGAAGCGCGTGATTTCAAGCGTAGAGCGGTAGCTTTTGCTCAGTTGAAGGTGAAGTGTGCTGCCCTCGGGGAAAACAGCAAATAGCTTTTCCTCCCCGTAAACACCCTCACGCAAATACGGGTGGATGGTCTGGCTAGGGTCACCCAGAAGCGTAAGTTTTGCATGACCGAATAAAAGGCGGAGTATTTCCAATTGGAGCAAAGTATAATCCTGTGCCTCATCCACAATCAAAAAACGTACGGCAGCGGTTTTCACAGCGCCCCCCCAAGCGCTCTTGAGATAAAATAAGGCTATCTGATCCTCGTAATAAAGCTTTTTCGCATCAAGCGCTTCGAACGTGAACGAGCGTATGCTTTCCATATCGGCTCTATTATTTTCATCCGCTGCAGCAACGAGGTGATCAAAAAACGCGCGATACAATTTGAGAGGGTCATAGGTTGTGATGCGCTCGACGTTTTCGCGTACCTCCTTAAACTCGCTTTTCACAATCGCGGTGCTTTTAAAAAGAAGCTCCTGCCTGTCGAGTATTTTAGACTTTTCCTTAAGCGTTTCAGAAATCTCTTTTTTGCGCGCGGACTCCAGTGGGTTAAGGAGGTATTCGATGCGTGCTCTTAGCTTCATGAGCCGCCGCTCCAGCGGTAAAAAGGCATATTCCTCTCGGAACAGACGCTTTTGCTCCTCAGCGCTTACAATGGGCTTATCTTTAATTTTTATGTCAAAAAATCCTGCTCCTTCATTCTGCATGCAGTCCGCATAAGCCTTGATACGTTTCAAAAATTCATCCGAAGACTTAAAGCACATGCTGAAAAAGCGTTCTTTAAAATACGGGCGCGATTTCCCTGCATACAGATATTCCATCATATCGCAAAACCGCTCATTTATAAGATTCGTGCGGAGCGTGCCTTGCATAAATGCCTCGAAGGTGGTACTCAGAAGGTTTTCCTCGCCGAGTTCCGGAAGCACTTCGGAAATATAATCGTTGAATATGGCGTTGGGGGAGAGAATTAAGATGTTCTTTTCAGTGACGGTGTCTTTGTGCTTATACAGTAGATATGCCGCACGGTGGAGCGCGACAGAGGTTTTGCCGCTGCCCGCAGGTCCCTGCACGATGAGGTTTTGAAAACTCTCGTTGCGGATTGCGCGGTTTTGCTCACGCTGTATGGAGGTGACGATGGCCTTCATCTTGCTGTCAGCACTTCTGCCTAAAATTTGCCGTAGCATTTCATCGTCGATCTTTAGGCTGCTGTCAAACATGTAAACGAGCTTTCCGTCAGCAATTTTATACTGCCGCTTGCGCGTAATTTCGCCTTCTACCGTGCCTTTAGGGCAAAGGTAGGATGCAGGTCCTACGTCAAAATCGTAAAACATACCGGAAACGGGTGCACGCCAATCGCACACGAGTATGGAGTACTTCTCATCGATGAGGTTAAATGTACCGATATAGAAGGGCTTATCCTCTTGGCCCTCCTCCTTAAAATCTATGCGGGCGAAGTAGGGGGACTGTGCAATTTTAAAGTACTTATCCTTCTGGCTTTTTATAAACACATGGCTGCGCTTTTGCTGTTTCATGGCACCGATGTACTCCATGAACTCTACAATTTGATCGAGCTCGCCTGAGGAGGCGATGGGGCCTACTTCCTCCCAAAGCTCCTTTTGCGTTCTCAATGCATCCTCTTTGAGCTTTCCATCGCTCTCGCCGTATTTTAAATACTGTCGCTGCGCCTCTGCAACCACCGTTTCAAGCCATTGTTCTTCCAGTTTCTTTTCCAAATCGTCCATCGTGCGCTCCCTCAGAATTCAAGCCTTACCTAAATCATATTGTCAGCTTATCGCGGTTAGGCTATCATGCAGAATTGAATAATTAACAAATGTTAATGAATAAGAACTCAAAAACAACGTCTCTCCGGCTACCTGTGCGGTTTTAGGCATAATCCATTTCAACCGCTTTTTCGTATCTTACCGATATACCCTTACATCCTTCTCCGTCAATCCGTAGTTTCTCCCAAGATGTTCGAATATTTCTCGGCAAGCAATCGCGTCGCTCAGTGCATGATGGTGGTCGAGGGTAATGCCTAAACCCCTACTTAGGTCGTTAAGCCGGTGGCTTCCGTACCTCTCGCGCGGGATGTGCCTGCGGGCGAGAAGCACCGTGCAAACATAGTACATCTCGGGAATAATCAGTTCGTGCCTTAAAAGGGAGGATTGAATAACGCTAAGATCAAACGTCGCATTATGTGCGATTAAAAGCCCATCGAAGAAAGGGGCAATCTCTTTCCAGACCTCGGGGAAGGTAGGTGCGTCGTAAACCATATCCTCCGTGATGCCGTGTATAAGAACATTGCTGTAATCAAAGTCCGCCTCGGGGTTGACGAGGTATTCCCTTTGGAACGTCACCTCGCCGTCTTTCACATGCACAAGGCCGATGGAACAAAGGGAATTGTTGTTGCGGTTTGGTGTTTCCACATCGAAGGCGGTATAGCTGAAACTTTCCATAGGTTTCTATCCTTAGATGTCTTATTTGGATGTGCTTTCATCGGCTTTTTTGAATATCACAAGTTTCTGCATCAGGTAATTCAAGGCAAAAAGCACTACATCTATGGCTATCTTAGCGAGGAAGTTGTTTAGTCCGTTTCTTGTAAGAAGGCTTACAAGAAGGGAGCCTGCTGTCATGGAAAACGCTGCAAGCGCAGCGTAGCCGAGCACGTTTTTAAGGCTGTGTCTGCGATGAAACACAAACCGACGGTTGAGTTCGTAATTGAGCACGCCGCTTGAAGATTTTGCTATGCCGTAGCTCCAAGCTGGCGGCAAAAAGGATAGAAGTATTGCGTAAGCGCAGTAGTCGAACGCAGTACCGCTAAGCGATGAAAGCGAGTATTTGATGACGCGCGAGAATACGCGCCAACCATCGCGCAGTGCATGAAAATGCGAAGCGCGGTTGTTATCTATATAAATGGTTTCGATAGGGATCTCCTCATAATGTATCTCCCAATGTCTGAGAGCTAGGAGCATGTTCATCTCGTACTCGTAACGCTCGCCGCTAAGCTCTAACAGCCTCTCAAACAAGGATGCGGGAAACCCTCGTAAGCCCGTTTGCGTATCGGAAACGCGGATACTTGTGAGCGAGCGAAAGAAAAAGCGTGTTACGGTATTGCCAAAACGCGAGCGCGGAGGCATTTTTGATAGATCCCGCACGCCCAAATATAGCGTATCGGGATGGTGTAGCATCTCGTCGCATATGCGGCTTATATCCTTAGCGCTGTGCTGTCCGTCTGCGTCCGCGGTGATAATGCCTTTAGCGTCGCCCAAGCCTTTGATATACCGTATACCCGTTTTTAGCGCCTCACCTTTGCCGAGATTAATCGTGTGTTTGAGTACAACCGCGCCTGAATCTTGCGCAAGCGAGAAAATTTGTGAGCAATCAAGGCGGCTTCCGTCGTCCACAACAACCACTTTAAAATCAGCTGCAAGCTCTTGAACAAGCGGCAAAAGCCGCATGTCGGGCTGATAGGCAGGGATAAGCACGTAAATGCACATAAGGTAAGGGGAGTTGAACCCTTGCGCCTCAAAACTGCTATTTTGGCGCACGTCTGTCATCGTCGGTCGCCGTAGGACCCCTACGGCTCCCTCCTCTTTCGCGACCTGCATCCAAACCGGCAGTTTTGAGGTCGCAGAGTTCAGAGGGTCGGAAAGTATGGAAGCGCAAGGCGCCGAGCTAAAGCGTAACACGTCCGGCGAAGCCGGAGCCCTTTTACGTCAGGCAGAGCCTGAACCTTTACGTCCGGCGTAGCCGGAGTCCTTAAGGACCGAGGCCGATGGCCTCGCGGGCGGGAAGCGCCGCAAGGTCTCGGCCTTTGGGCCTCGCGTGGTGTCTACCCCCCGTTCGGGGGGCACAGCGGCGAGTACCAGCAACACAGCGATGGCGTGCTTTCCGGCCCGCTAAACCGCAAGGGTTCAACTCCCCTTACCTTAAGCCTTCCTCGACAAAAAACGATTGCGTAATACCGTCAAATCGGCGGATATTACATTTGATTGTACCATTTTTTATGGCAGCTTGGAAGTAGCGTTACACCAGGATCTTCATCCTATAAAATGCTGTGTAAGTTCATAAATACCGAGTAAAAGTGAACGTGTTCTCTGCATACATTTTATGGGCTGCGTGATATAATGATACCGTGAGCGGTCTTATTACACGGCTTATTTTTATGCGCATGCGAATTTCGCCTAAACGCAAGGCAGGTCGTGTGAACGCGTGAGCACATAGGCCCCGGGTATGAAGGGCTCCGGCGCCGGACGTGCTCATGCGCGGTTATACATGGACACATCGCCGCATGATATAATCATGCGAGATTATATCTCAGATGGGGAGAAATTGTATGAAAAGCGGAGGCAGGAAACGCCTGCGTCCCGTAGGGGTCGTTGTGTTTGATATACTCATGGTGGGGGTTGTGCTCGTTGTGTTCTCACTATTCCACCATGTATTGCCGAAAATAGAAGAACCCATTGAGCGCATTGTAGACATAGAAGCGAACCCGACTGCACGGCCTGTAAAAACAGCCGCACTGCCGGCGTTACAGGCGATGGCGACAGCTGTGCCCGTGCCCACCTATGCCCCGGGGTATTTTACCGCTGCATTTCCTACGGAGGATACCGGCGTCGATGCGACGTACAGCTACCAGAGTGATAGCCTTCGTATCGCGGTACATAAAGTGCAGGAAAATGGGATTACCTATTTTGCGGCAGACGTTTGGATAAGGGATATATCTTTATTTAAAACGGCTTTTGCGGGTGGTCAATACGGCAAAGGGCAGCGTGGCGTGCCGCTTGACATAGCACGGGAGAACAACGCAATCCTTGCCGCGACGGGCGATTATTACGGCGCGCGAAGCTCCGGCGTCGTTATAAGAAACGGAGAGCTATTTAGGGAAAAATCGTACGAAGATGTTTGCGTGTTGTATTTTGACGGCACGATGGAGACATTCACGAAAAACGAATTTGACATTGACAGTGCGATTGAAAAAAAGGCGTGGCAGGCTTGGTCGTTCGGGCCGGAATTGTTAAAGGACGGGTTGCCTGTCGAAGAGTTCGGCGGCTCTATAAGCGGTAAAAACCCGCGCTGCGGCATCGGCTACTATGAGCCCGGACATTACTTATTGGTGGTTGCGGATGGCAGGCAGCCGGGTTATTCCTCGGGCATGACACTTGCGGAATTCTCTTCGCTGTTTTATACCTTAGGCTGTAAGGTTGCCTATAATCTTGATGGCGGTGCGACTGCCCAGATGATGTTCGAAGATGAACGCATCAACCTTCCGTCTGATGGCGGCCGCAAATCAAGCGATATTATTTTCTTTGGGGTGGGTTGAACATGAAGAAACATAGGCTGCATTCGCTTTTGACGCACGCGACCATCGTATTGAGCATCGTGTTCCTTGTGTTTTTCGCAATCGACCGCGTTAACCCCGCGATGGAATTCATCGGAAGCGATATTTCCGATTGGCTTCTTTGTATTTTTTGTGTGATCGCGCTTCTAAGCTCCATTCTGGCGGCTGTGCATTTGTATAAGAAGGGCGAATAGACTTAACCAAGGAGAAGACCATTGAAAAACAGGATTCCAGTGCTATTTGCGCTTCTTGCAGCACTTCTTTACGGTGTTAGTGTACCGCTTTCCAAACTTCTACTTGAAAGCCTAACGCCATTCATGCTCGCAGCACTTCTCTACTTTGGTGCGGGTTTTGGCATGCTTGGCTTACGTATGCTCCCTAGCGGCCGCAGTTATAGGGAGGCACGAATAGCCAAAAGTGAGTTTCCTTACGTAGGTCTTATGATATTGCTCGATGTTGCAGCACCTGTGCTGCTTCTTTTCAGTCTTAAAACAGCTTCAGCAGCCTCTGTTTCGCTTGCGGGAAACTTTGAAACCGCCGCAACGGCTATCATCGCGCTTTTGTTGTTTCGTGAACCTGTCGGCAAGCGGCTGTGGCTTGCAATTGTGTTCATCACAGTTGCGAGTGCGCTTTTGTCGATCGACGGTTTAGAAGGCTTTTCGCTATCCTACGGGGTGCTTTTTGCGCTTTTCGCATGCGTTTTATGGGGGCTTGAAAACAACATAACACGCGTTCTCTCACAAAAGGATCCGCAACAGATTGTTATGATCAAAGGCATAGGCGCAGGCACAGGTGCAATGCTTCTCGCGGTTATAACGGGTGAGCTTACATGGGCACCTATAAGCATACTGCTTGCGCTTTTGCTCGGCTTTGCCTCCTATGGGCTCAGCATACGTTTTTACATTCTTGCGCAAAGAAGCCTCGGTGCGGCGCGGACGGGGGCTTATTATGCAGTAGCTCCGTTTTTGGGCGTAGCCCTCTCCGGTGTGCTGTTTGGTCAGCATATAACGCTTTTCTTCCTCGCTGCGCTTGTATTGATGTTGCTCGGCGGCACACTGGCAGCTACGGAGCAGCATGTGCATATGCATAAACACGAAGCAGTCAAACATGAGCACCGCCACAGCCATGATGACGGGCATCACACGCACAGCCACGAAACCGAGGTCAAGGGCGGGCATAGCCATGCCCATACCCATGAACAGCTTACGCACGAACACCCGCACACGCCGGATATACACCACGCGCATACGCACTGAATTTTTCCACTTAAAAATCCGTCGGCGAAGCAATGCTGACGGATTTTTTTCTTACAATACTACTCCTCTTCGGGATTGTCGTCTTTTGGAACGATGAGGTTTAAGAGGAATGAAACGAGGAATGAAAGCACAATCGGGGATTTGCCGATGATATTTTGCACTTCGACGGGGAAAAACTTCAGCGAGCTTGAGACCGTGCTCACACCCACACCGAGCGCTAAGGAGATGCCCACAATCATCTTGTTGCGATAGTTGAGCGGCTGCTGTGTTAAAAGCTGTATGCCGCTCATGGTG